>NZ_JPES01000021.1:0-30249 GCF_000730175.1 Haloferax sp. ATB1
ACGCAGATGTGAATGGCGCGGTGAATATTCGCAGAAGATAACTCAGAGTCCTCCGACGGAGGATATGAGTAACGGTCGTTTGGCACGGCCAGCAGTCCACCTGTTCAACCAAACCTCGGGGCGTTTCGCACCGAGCGAACAGGTGAGTTGCGAACCCTAATATCCCACCGCTCGGGAATCCTCGCCCTTTAGGGCGGGGAGGATGTCAAACACAGAACCGAATTCTGGGAGATCTGCAACCAAGTCTGGGAGTGTCTGCTGCCACCCGTCACGGATTTCGTCCCGTTTCGCGGTTGGCAGCCCATCCCGTAGTTTGATATCCAGGCCATCGTGTTCACACTTCTTCGAAAATGCTGGGAGAATACTCGAGTCGTTGATCTCTGCCTCGGTGATCATTCGATAGAGGTCATAGTAGTCACGAGCTTGGGATCGCTGATAGAGCGCTCGCAACTTCTCCGCAAAGATCTCTTCCAGACTGTATGCCGTCAACCTGAATTCGGGGACATCTTCGTAGTGGTGATGGTGATCCACGGAGCCAAACGCAACGTATTCGTCGATCATCACGTCGAGACTCGTCGTGTTCTTGTGTCCGAGGACAGCAGTGTATTGGATGTCGATATCGACGTAGTGCGTCGGATATGCTTCTTTCTGTAGTTCGCGGTGCTTTGTCACCTCAAAATCGATACCAGAGGCTCTGGCTGCATCCGCGAGTGTGTCTTGCAATTCTGCTTTGCTCCCGAGATACGCCCCCTCGACACCGAAGTCAAGGTCTTCCGAGTAGCGCCACGTCTCTGGGAAGTACAACTTGCTCAGCGCGGTTCCGCCCTTGAACAGCAGGTTGTCGCCGTAGGAACTCGTATAGATTGCCCACAGAATCCACGAATTGACGTAGTTCTTTTCCGCGTACCCGAGGCGAACATCCAGTTCTCTGGCCAACTTTCGTAGTTGTGCTTCCGAGATCACGAGTTATCCTCCGGGAGGAACGATTCGGGGCTGACGTTCAATCGAAGTTGGTACTTACTGTCACGGGTTCCCTTCGCTTTTCTTGTTGGGTCGAGTAGCGGGTATCCCGTCGTGAAGTTCTCGACGATGCTCGAGTATCCAGGAAGATCGATATCCAACTGATCGGCGAGGTAGACGATTCGTTTCGTTGCGGCACCATTTCTCACTCGTCGCAGGTATTCGATGACTCGCCCCCACGAACACCGCATGTCAACTGCGTTCTGCATCGCCTTTGCAAGTTCACCGATGCCGCCACAGAATTCCGGATGGTCGGCACAATCAACGAGGGTCTTTTCAATACTCGAAATGTTCACTTGGTTCGTCCCGACTGCAGCCGGTTGATAGCCGAAGAATTTCTGCTCGGTGACCGTTACTGGCCGATACGTAACTCCGTGGATTTCACGCTCTTGGGCACGCGTCGTCGTCACGATGTACACGGTCCGGGACAACTGTTCGGTCAGTCCGTGGTGATTCATCGCGCTCCAGTATCCGATGTACATCGGCTCCACGAGCGCGGATGCAATCACAAACTCGTGTTCGGTATAGACAGGATTCTCGCCCGCAGCGAGCGGTATAATGAGATATTTCCCGTGTACAATTCGCTCGAGCCAGCCTTTCTCTTTGAGCGCATACGCCATGTCCTTGGCCGACTTCCGCGGGATATCAAGGGCGTTCGCGATGTCACCAATAGAGATAACCTGTCTGTTCTCGCTTGCGAGCCGTGACAGTACCTGCGACTCGCGTGTCGACAGACTTTTTCGTTGAGTTTTCTCCTCGCTTGTTGGTGCCATAGCCACTTTGCTTACATAGACTCTAAATTCGAACGAGAATAAAGCTACCCGTTTATATTCGGGTTGCAGAGCGTCGTCTATAAGAACGCTCACAGTACATACAGTCTAACTAATTACTGAAAAGATATATTTAGAGCGTTAAGGCTCTCTCGTCACCGCACGCCGAGTCGACGCGCGGCCGTCGCCGACAGATACACGCCGTTGGTGCCGACCGAGACGGGTTCGTCGGTCACCCGTGAGACGAGCGCCGCGAGGTCGCGCCACTTCACGAGGGAGGGTGCGGTCAGAGATACTGCTAAACAACACATTTGTAATCCGACTACCAGACTTAATTTTGTGTTATCCATTGACATTATTGGATAATATCACGGGGTAGAGATAGAGGATTGTCTCTCTGATAAGGCTCTCTCACAAACATGTACTTAAAAATCAGGCTCAAGTGACAATAAGTCAATAACTAACTGGCGCATGGGCGACTGACAAGGCACCATGACTGCCAACTCGTTTCGTCAACGAACACACGGCAGGAGACAACACGGTGTGTCAGTCGTTGTCCCCACCTACAACGAACGGGACAATATCAGCCATCTCCTGGGCAGGTGTCTCAAGACGGCTTCAGACTCACAGTTAGCGCTGGAGATACTTGTCGTCGATGACGATTCAGAAGACTACACGTGGCTCTATCCAACTCGCCTTTTTGGTGACGACCAACGCGTCCGCGTTATTCGCCGCCAGACCGCTGATCGGGGGCTCGCGCAATCTGTTGTCGACGGATTCGACAATGCACACCACGACTACCTCGCAGTTATCGACGGTGACTGTCAACACCCTCCAGAAAAGCTCACTGAACTCGTCGGTGCGCTTGAAGCGGGTGCTGATATCTCGATTGGGAGTCGTCACGTACGCGGCGGTCACATCGAGAATTGGCCGCTCTGGCGAAAAATCGTCAGTAAAGGCGCAACGATGTGTACCGCCGTTGCACTCCCTGAAACGCGTGGCATCTCCGACCCGTTATCAGGGTTCTTTGCTGTTCGGCAGGACGTTATCCGCGACCTCGACTTGGACCCACAGGGATACAAGATTCTGCTTGAAGTGCTTGCAAAGGGGAACTACGACCCCGACCGCGTCGCGGAAATCCCCTATGTGTTCTCTGAGCGCGAACGAGGAGACAGCAAGCTGACCGCACGCGAGTATCAGAACTTCCTCGAACATCTCGGACAACTCAGTCTGGCTTCACGCGGGGTTTCGGACAGCATCGATCCGAAACGAGCGGTACGCTGTGCCGAGTTCGGGCTGGTCGGTGCAACTGGTTCGCTCGTCAATATGTTCGTATTTGCGGTGTGTACTGCCATCCTTGGTGCCCACTTTCTCATCGCGGGGGTAGTCGCGTTTATTGCGGCTGTCCACTGGAACTTCGCTCTCAACTATGTCCTGACGTACGATCGCCCAGCTGGCAGCACGGTTCGCCAGTACTTGGGCTTTCATTCCGTCTCTCTCGTTGGGTTTCTCGTCTACACAGCCACACTCGCTGCGTTCGTGGCAGTGAACACACCTGCGTTGCTCGCAAACCTGTTCGCCATTCTCGCAGGAGCGGGGGTCAATTTCCTCGGGAGCGACACGCGGGTGTTTCGATCACCGAACGAGACGGAACAGCGTCCGAACAACAGTCGCACGACTGAGGGTGTGGAGTGAGCAGCGATGCAGGACAAGCAGATTCTCGTTACTGGTGCCGCGGGGTTCATCGGCTCGCACGTCGCAGGGCAGCTCGCTGCCGACAACGACGTGATTGCGATTGACGACGGTTCGTTTGGTATCCTTGCGAACGTCCCAAACCGTGTGACGTTCTACGAGCGGAGTACGCTCGACGATGAGCTGCCAACTGACGTCGATATCGTGTTCCACTTTGCTGATCTCTCAGCATCCACAGTCCACGAGCAGGATCGAAGACGTGGTGTGTCGGTCGCAGTAGAAGGGTTCGTCAATGTCGTTGAACAGGCACTCGAAGACGGTTGCTCGACGGTCGTGTATCCCTCAACTGGGTCGTTGTACGTGCAGCAGGACCGACCAGTCACGGAAACGTGTGTGGTTCATCCGACGACGGCGCTTCAAGCGGCATCGCTCGCTCGTGAACACTATGGGAGATACTTTGCCGAACAGTACGGGCTGAACATGGCTGGGGTTCGGCTCTTTTCTGTCTATGCTGAAGCCCCCCAAAGCGAGACCGCGAAGATCGCATATCCGAATACAATCACGCAGTTGGTGGACGCGATTGCGCATGGGTATCCACCAATTCTCTACGGTGACGGCTCCGAACAGCGGGATTTCATCCACGTCGACGATGTCGTTCGCGGGCTCGTCGGAATCGCAGCGAACCAGCTAACCGGCATTTACAACCTCGGCTCTGGACGAGCCGTCTCGCTCAACGAGTTGGTTTCGATGATCGCGACTGAGCTGCAGGTGACAGTTGAACCGCAGTACATCACCCACACCACCCCACTCGCAGCACGTAACCACGGTGGGATCGCCGACTGTACGAAACTCTCCGAGGAACTTGCGTGGGAACCACAGGTCTCGCTCGAAGCGAGTCTCAAGCGTGCCTGTGGTGTCGACGGGGTGATCGATGCATGAAACTGTTCTGGGCTGTCCTCAACCTGCTGGGCGTTCTCTTCAGTCTGGCGTGGCTGTGGGTGAATCTGTATCTCCATTACCCACTCGTGAAAGCGCTGGTCTCCCGTGTCCTCGATGGGATCGTTATTCCCGCGACGGCGGGCGGGACCCACCCAGAGCGGATGCTCCAGTCTGACGGCAAAGTGACTGACGGTGGGAGTGACGTCGCTCGTGAAGAACCGCTTGCGTTCGACGTCCTCCTGCCAGCCTACGCAGAAAGTAGCGTCATCGAGAACTCGATTCGGTCCGTTCGAATGGCCGACTATCCACAGGCTAGCATCAACCTGGTGATTCTCACGGAACCGGATGATGACGAGACACGGGCGACGCTCGAAACGCTCGAAACGCAGTACGAATTTACGGAATGCTGTGTGCCGGAGCGCTATCCGGGTGACCAGAACAAGCCGCGAGCGCTCAATTACGGCTTTGAGAAAACAGACAGCGACGTCGTCGCAGTCATCGACGCAGAGAACGTGTTCCACCCCGACATCTTCACGGACGCGAGTGCGCGTTTCCGTGATGCCGACGTGGATTTCCTGCAGGGACGCCTCGATATGGTGAACGAGGACGATGGGTGGCTCAATACGTTCTTCCGTGCGGAATACGGCTACTGGTATCGAGTCATCTTCCCGCGGTTTTTCGGTGCGAACTACCCGATTCCGATGGGAGGTACGACCTGCCTGTTCCGCCGGTCAGTACTGTCGAAGATTAGTGCCGCTCGCCGCGAGCGCTATGACGACCCGTGGAGTGACGCGGACTATGCGTGGGCAACGGAACACGAGCTTGTTGGCGCACGGCCGTGGGATCCAGAGAACGTCACCGAAGACTTCGAGTTAGGGCTGTTCCTCTGGCAAAACGGCTTTACTCCCGCGTACCTCTCTGATCCGGTGACAGACGAAGAGTCTCCCCTCACGCTGAGTTCGTGGATGGGCCAGCGGACACGGTGGCAGAAAGGGAAGATCTACACGCTGTTACATTACCTGCGCTACCCGCCAGACAGCGCCCGTGAACGGGTCCATCTGTACACACAGTCGGCGATCCCACACCTCGGCGTCGTCAACATCCTCGCCCTGTTCACGATCCTACTCGCAGCGAACTTGGGTGGCTATACGTGGCACGCCCTGCCGACGTCCCTTCTGTTGGTCGGGCTGGGATTCCTGGGGCTGACAATGGTCGAATACGGCATCGGGTATTGGGTGACGTCGAAGCATCCCCGCCGAACGCGACTTAGGCGAGCGAGCGTGGTCATCGCCACGATCCCATTTTACTGGGTGCTCCATTGGCTGGCCGATATCCGCGCGTTCGTTCGCACGTACCGCGGTGAGTTCCACTGGGTGAAGACGGCGCACGCTGGACGCAACACGAACGTGACGTCGGCCGGCACGACCGAAGCGACTGGCCAGCCATCGCGTCGCCGTTGGACACTCTCTCGTCAGACTAACGTTGCTGCACTCGGTGTAATTGTGGGGGTCGCACTTGCGGTGCGACTGTACAACATCACCGCGTGGAGTCTGTTTAACGACGAACTCTACTCCATCGGTCGTGCGAGCGCCCCGGTCGCAGACCTGCTATTCGTGACCCACGATACGCATCCGCCGCTCCATTATCTCCTCTTGCATTATTGGATGGACTTCTTCGGCCAGTCACAACTCAGTGTTCGGTCGCTGTCGGTGGTGTTTTCAGTCGCAACTGTCGTTGCAGTCTACCTCCTCGGGGTTGAGCTGTACAATGACCGAACTGGGCTTGCAGCAGCGCTCGTGACGGCGGTGTCGGTCTACCACGTCCACTACGCACAGAATACGCGGATGTATGCGCTCGTCGCGTTTTTGACTGCGGTCTCGTGGTACGGGTTTGTGGTCATGAAATCCAACCCACACCGGGGGAGCCTTATCTACGGCCCGGCGACGGTGCTCTTGGTTTACACTCACCTCTGGGCCGTCTTCGTCGTCCTCGCACAGAACATCTACGTGTTCTTTTCGGATGACCGGACCGGCCTCGACTGGCGACGCTGGGGGCGTGCACAGTTCCTAATCGGCTTGTGTACCATCCCCGTCGTGGCATTCTATCTCTCGGCGATTGTGTCATCCGACGGGGCACAGGCGTTGATTGCGTGGCTGCAACCACCCTCGCTCTACAATCTCGTTGAGTTGGTGCGGCAGTTCGTCGGTGTTGCCCGACAGTACCCACTCGTTGACGGGACTGGGCTGTCGGTTCCCGTCGCCATCGTCACGGTCTTTATTTACGTCGTGCTCGTCTTTACTGCGGTCGTCCGACACGATTCCGTCGACGGATTCGAACTGACGGACCTCGATAGCGCCGGGCAGTTGGCGCTCTTGGTGCTCGTCCCGATCGTCGTGCCGTTCATTCTCTCGTACGTCTTCGTCCCGATGTTCTTCTACCGGTACGCTGCCCCGGCAAGCATTGGCCTGTTCATCCTCGTCGGGAAGGGAATCGACAACATCGAGACCGATACAGCCGCTGCCCTCGTCGTCGCGGTCCTCGTTGTTGCCTCGGGCGTTATGCTCAGCGACCACTACAACAACACGACTGTCGAAAACATCGATGGAGCGATGGCCTGTCTCGACTCGGAGACGACAACTGACGACCTCGTCGTCGTCCAGACGTTTTGGGGAGCCGATGTCGAGAAGACCCCGCTCAGTTACTACGATGTCTTCAGCAAGGTCAACTCGGTATCGATGCCACCGCCTGACCGCCTGACTGCACAGGACGTCACCGAGATGGAAGCAGCGGTTGCAGAGCATGATACCGTGTGGGTGGTCATGTTCGCAGCGGGCGATGTCGGCGACCAACTTACCGCGTGGACGACAGACAGCCGTGTCCTCCAGTCGCTCAATCAGACCCACACACAACTGACGCTCATGGACGGCACGACAGTCAACGTCTATCGATACGAGTCTGCGGGCCGAACGGCTACTGGTGGTCACGAGTCGCGTGCGGTCAGCCAAGTTTGCTCGGAGTCACAGACTGACGACGCGGGCGCAGCACCGTCTCAAACGGCGTCGATATCCGGTGACATGTTCCAGTCCCAAGTCGTGGTCCCGACTGAACGCGAGTACAGCGAACTTCGGTTCTCTCGACAACCCATCGCACCGGTCTCGATTACGGGTGGTGGACGCGCATGAGCGTCGCTGACCGGATTATCCAACGTGTTTCCGCCGACTACGTGGTTCGTCCACCCACGGGGGCGATTACAGTCCTGTTTTTCGCAATCGTCACGGTACTCCTGGCGTTCCCACTGCTGTTTGTGCCAGACCAGATCCATCTGACTGCTCCCCCAACGTATTCGTTCGTTCACGATGGCGCGTGGACGATTCAGCATCCAGCGAAAGGCAGCGAATACATCGATCACCTCGGCGCAATGGCGGCCATCGACGGGGGTGTTGACCGACTGCTCGCTGGCAACGGCCAGATCATTATCCTCTCAGACTACACGATTCCCCCGACCTACATCATCGCAGGGATGGTCACGACGCTGGCCCTCCCGGTCTCGACGATACTCTTCCATAATCTGTATTTCGTCGTGTCGATGTTTCTCGCGGGAGTGTTCACCTTCTTCTTCGTCCGAGCGGTGCTCGACGAGCGAGCGGTCGCACTGCTCGCCGGCGTGCTCTACATGTCGTCATTCTATCTGTTCAACGCCTACGTAATGGGCCACACGAACCAATGGCAGATTCAGTGGATTCCACTCATCCTATTTAGCGTTGAACGGATGCGAGTCCACGCAGAAGCCGGCTTTGTTGGCAAGAGCGTCGTATTGCTGGCTGTTGCCTTTGGGATCCAAGTTCTCTCATCGATGCAATACTCCGCGTATCTGAGTTTCGTCCTTCCGCTGTACGTATTTTTGCGACTATTGTACGGCGCGACCGGGTTCCGGTCGGCGTTGTTCTGGAAAGGTTTTGGCACGGCGACGCTCCTCGCTGCGATCGCGACATCGCCGTATCTCTACGCACGATTTCGGCTTATTCAAGCGGGAACGACCAGCCAGACCACACTCCAAGCAGACAGCTACGTGTGGTACCAAGTCCAGAACGTCATCGGCGAGTTCTTCGCTGCGGACGCACAGCTACAGTTCATCTTCCGACTGCTATTAGTCGTTGGCGGTGTGCTCACGCTCTATACCGTCTCTCGACAGCGGTTCCGGCAGTTGGCACCGTTTGCGTTCCTGTTCGGGATCTGTGTCCTCATCGCCTGGGGACCGTTTTCCCCGTGGGCACCGTACGCTCTCTTCCACACCTACTGGCCCCTTGTTGGGTACTTTCGCGTGCCGTATCGGATCCTTCCGTTTGCACTTCTTGGGTCTAGTACCCTCGCAGCATCAGTCCTGTTTCACCTTCCGGAGCGCGAATCTGGCTGGTTGGGGCTCCGTAGGGTGGTTCTTCTCGTGATTACTGCGATTCAAGTCGCGCTCGTCCATTCCACGCTGATGTTCTACGAATATCTGGGCTGACGCTGGTGTTCGATTGCTGGCCGGCCCATACCCCCCTCTGGAGGGGAGATATCACGCGTAGGGGCTTGGAGGTTGCATCCGAGACTCGGACACCGACTCAGTCGGTGCTTCGTCTTTCTGCGCGGGACTCACGGACTCGAAGCAGATTGAGACGGCATACCGCGTCGATGTTCACTCTCGCGGAGTCTGGCAGTTCGGGGTCACCGCACGCCGAGTCGACGCGCGGCCGTCGCCGACAGATACACGCCATTCGTACCGACCGAGACGGGTTCGTCGGTCACTCGCGAGACGAGCGCCGCAAGTTCACGACGAAACGACTCGCTTCGCTGTTCGAGTAGCGGGGTCGTCGCCTTCCCGTCGAGTTCGGTCCCCCGGCTATCGACATAGAGTTCGACGAAATCGACTTGAATCGACAGCGGCGCGTCATCGAGATACGTGGGGAGCCTGAGCGTTTCGTGGCTGGTCTTTGGCCCGACCGGCGCACCGGCCGCGGCGAGCACGCGACCCAACACCGCGGCGTCGCGTCGCGGGACGAGTTCGGTCGCGCGTCGGTCGTCGTCAGTGTGTACCGTTCGGTGGCCCGCGCCGAGAGTGGTGAGCGCGTCGGCGACCACGTCGCGGGTCGCGTCGTCGACGACGAACGACGGCCGGTAGTTCTCGAGGGCGATGCTCCCCGTCGCGAACACTGCGGCGACGAGTCGGTTGAGTGCGCGCGCGGCTGGCTGGCGGAGTGACTCGGGGAACCAACCGCGTTCGATGGCCGTGTTCAGCCCACGGACCACGTCCGGGACGCTCCCGTCCATCCACTCGCGGACGCGACTCCGTGGGAGGTCGAGGGTGGTACTGACCGCGGTCGACCCCCTGTCGGGGTTGGCCGCGGTGTAGTCTAACGTCTCGCGATACTGCAGTACGTACTCCCACGGGTCGTCGACCGGCGTTGTGTACGTCCGCGCGACTGCTGGCTCCGTCGCAAGCGGCATGAGAGCCTGAACGTGTTGCTCAGAGATAACTATCGCGATTCGAGACATTCAGGACGAGCGTGACAATGGCGGCTCGTGAGACTGGTTCTGATGGGTTGGTTCGGTGGGTCTCCTCTCGAATTGTCTGTGTTTGTGATTGTCTCGTTCTATGTGACAGTCACTCAATCTATCTTTATTACTATGCCCAACATATGTTTGGTTGTAAGCCCACAGGGGTCGCGTACACGCAGCAGGTGAGTCATCTGTTCGTTGCGTGCGACACGTGTCGACTACTCGTCGACAGCCATCTGTTCGGGCACAGGAAATATACAATGCAACTTACACACCTCTTCAAAGACGACTCCGCTGTTTCGCCGGTTATCGGTGTTATCCTGATGGTCGCGATTACGGTCATCCTCGCGGCCGTCATCGGGACGTTCGTTCTCGGCCTCGGTGACCAAGTCGGCGATACTGCACCGCAGGCGAGTTTCGGGTTTGACTTCGACAACGACGGCGGGGCGGCTGACGAGGCACAAGTGACGATCACCCACGAATCTGGTGACGCAGTTGACGCCGACCGACTGAGCATCTCGATTGATGGGGCTGCCCCAGACGGCACGAACTACATCGAATCAACGGCCTTCAGCGACCAAGTCAGCGCAGGGGATAGCGCGCTGATTACTGTCGGTTCCACGGATACCACGTGGTCCGGTGAAGTCATCCGCGTCGTCTGGACCTCCGAATCGGGCTCCAACTCCGCGACCCTGCAGAAGCAGACCGCTCCGCAGTAACGACCCAATTTTATCTGTTTTTGAGAGCTGAGTACGCTGTCCGAAGCTGACTAGCGGCACCTTCAAGCTCTACCGATTCAGCCGAACGACGTCATCACACTCAGGACAGTCCGCAAACACGCCAGTCTCGTCGTCTTCCGTCTCGAACTCGATTAACACGTGATATTCGTGCAGTTCCGTCTCGCAGTCCGGACAACGGCCAATCGTCGTTGACTCGTCGATCATAGAGGGGATTGCAGGGAGCGTGTGCTCGCACGTGTGCTCCCGGTCTCGAATACAGCAAGCATGAAAATAATCATTTGTATTGCTTCAATGTGCGCGACCACGTTCACAGAGATTTGAGGAGGTAGTCCACGGCTTCGTGAGACTACCTGTGGCTACTGGTCAAGTGCGTCGCGGAGCAGTTCGACCTGGTCGTGAGCGAACGTCTGTCCGGCCGTGAGTTCTTCGTACCGGTCGTCAGAATCCGAAACTCGGTCGACGAGTTTGTCGAACAGCTCTGCTGCCTGTTCGTACTCTTCGAGTGCCGCTTGAGGGTCGTCTTCACGTATGTCGTCAGCCGCGATGAGATGACGGTCTGCCTTGCCCCACAGCTCGTCGACCGACGGCTCTTCGTCATCGGCTGCGGGCTCACCGTCTCCGTCCTGGTCAGTCGCCGTGTCGGCTTCGTCGTCATCGCTCGCATCCGTCGGTTGTGACGGGTGGGCGGTGGCCGATCCCCCGCGCCACCACGAGAGGATCGCGGTGTTCCCAGTAATGATGAGTATCCCAGCGAGGACCGCTACCAGCAACCACGATGGGACGCTCACGAGGCTGGCAGGTGGCCAGAATCGTGTGGGAAGCGTCCATCCGAGGAACACGCCAGCAATCGCACTCGCGACGCCAAACACGGTGTAGTGGAACGCTCGGGTCGACCCAGCAATCGCCGCGCCGACACCACCTAAGGCGATTGCGATGACGACCCCCGCGGTTATCCCGGCAGTTGTCAGCCGTGGCGTGAGCATCTCGGGAGCCGCTGTGGCCAGCCCGACCGCACCGGCCACTAGCATGACAACAGCGACCCAGCCCAGCATCGACAGCCGACGCGTGGTCGAACTGACCGTGTATTCGTCTCGGCGCGCTTTCGACCGTCGCCACACCCCAGTATATGCCGCGGTAAGTGTACCCCCGATGAGCGGCCCAAACCATCCAGTCGGCACGCCGGATGGTACGTCCAGCTGGCTTGCCGTCGACCCGGGTTCCTCGGCTGGTTGTGCTCCACCGCTTGATTCGGACGTGGGTATCGTCGACTCAAGAGTAACGACTTCCTCGCCGCGGACGACCAGCAAGGAATTGTTGCTGATCGCTGGTGTCTGCGCGTAGCCGCCCTCGAATGACCGCTGTTGGCTGCCGGTTTCGCGATCAAGCGCGTACAGCGACCCCCCGAAGACAGCAAACACGGTATCGGCGCTGACGGCCAGACTGGTGGGTGTCGCCGCGTCCTGTTCATGAGTTGTCGACCACTCGACTGAACCATCGCTCACGCGACGCGCCTCAAGCGTTGTGGGATCACGCCGGACGAAGACAGTTTCGTCGGTCGCTGCCGCCGAGAACACGTCATTCTGAGTCTCTAACTCAAAGCGCCAGTTTTCGGTTCCATCCGTGCGGTCGAGTGCGTGGAACGTCGTCGTCCCATTGTCTGGGGTAAGCGTTGTCGCGAAGACGGTGTCGTCGGTGACCGTCACAGACTGGGACACATAGGCACCGTCGGCAAACTGCCACTGCTCACGTCCGGTGAGCATTGCCGCAAAAACGCCGTCAGTAGATCCGTAGTACACCACCCCGTCGACGACAGCAGGTGCGCCGGCGACCTCTCCATGTCCAATCATGTTCTCGAGATCGCCCGTGTCCGCGTCGAAGCGGGCGACGCCCCTCGCCGTGCCAAAGAAGACAGACGACTCCGTGGCTGTCCCACCAGCACGGATTCCCGCTGGTGGGTTCGCAGTCCATTGTTCGTCTCCCTCTTCGAGTCCGAGTGCATACACGCGGTCTAGCACCCCGACATAGACGGTCCCATTGGCGATGACCGGCGGCCCCTCGATACGACTGTCGTACTCCTGGGACCACTTCGTGGCTCCCGTCTCGGTGTCGACTGCCGTGACCATTCCCTGACGCGTCGTGACTACCGCAGTCGTGTCACCGACGACCGGCGAATAGCTGTCGGCTCCGATCGGTACGTTCCACGCCACCTCGAGGTCGTCGACAGAGAGTGAGTGACTGGTGATACCGGTGTTCGCGGGGCCGTTCTGAAATGATGGCCACGTCTCGGGGGGATTGAGTTGTGCTGCAGTCGATGCGAATACGTCCGTGTCTGTTGCAGAAGTCGGTGGTTCCTGTGCTTGCCCGAGCGTCGACTCAAATGCAACCCCACCGACGACGCCACCGAGTGTTGCAAGCAGTTGGCGACGTGAGAACGGCACTATTCTCCACCCCACAAGTGGGACAGGAGGCCAACACCTGCGACGGTAGCCGCGCCCGCGAGACCACCGAGTACCATCCCCGTGCTCGTCTGGGGGAGCGGTTCGAACTCGGTTCGGAACGAGTGCACGCGACCATCAGCCGACTGAACGAACAACTGGTCACCGGCGACAGTAATCGGTGACCGGTCGAAACGTGGATCCATAGGGAACTGATCGCCGAGGATGCGTTCCCAGCGCACGTCTCCGGATCGTGAATCAATCGCAATCAGCGTATTGCCGTTCATAATCAGAACCGTCGTGCCGACGACGATGGGAGGACCCGAACCGTCGTTCGGTGGGAGTCGATGTCGCCACATCACTTCGCCTGATGACGTGTTCAGTTTCTGGATGACCGTGTTGTCGTATCCACGCACAACGTACACCGCCCCGGGAGTCACCGCGAACTGCGAGCCTTGGTTCTCACCAAGGTCGTGAGTCCAGCGAGGTTCTCCTGTGTCGACATCAAAGGCGGCAACCCCATGGTTGATGCCTCCAATGACGGTTCCGTCCGTGATAGCGATGCTCTTTGGGCCCGTGAGATACACGTCGCTCTGTATCTGACGAGCCCACGTTTGACTCCCATCTTCGACCGAGAACGCACGGATGGTGCGTCCATCCAGCCAGAAGAACTGGTCTGTTGTCGCCGCGAGAGGCCCACTTCCGTGGCCATCATACCGAAACAGTACCTCGCTGGTCTCGGCATCGTAGACACCGAGTTGTTCGTTCGGAACCAGTACCCAGTCATCGAGGACGAGTGGGTTGTGTCTTGGCTGGCCGAGTCCAGTACTGCGTTGCCACCACACCTCTCCACGTGTCGTGTCGAACGCGGTGACGCCCCCATCGTGAGAGATGTAGAGGATATCGTCTACGAACGTCTGTCCACCCAGCGTACGTGCCTCAGTTGTCACTACCAACTGTCCTTCCCCAGTCTCGAGGGACAGCGCGTCCACGGCACCACCACCAGCGGGAATCGCGAAGATTTGGTTATCAGCCACGGTTACCGCTCTTTCTTTGTAACGGCCCGCAGACTCCCATTCGTGAGTCAGACTTCCGCTCGGTGCGTCATGCGTCGGATGTGACGTACCTTGTTGTCGTGACCCTGTCCAAGCCGATTGCTGTGCCCGTCCCGTCCCGCTCGCGAGCGCGCTCCCCCCAATGAGTGTGCCACCCATTCGGAGCGCGTCGCGGCGTGTGAGCCCTGTCTGCCCGTGCATCAATTCTCGATTCTATACGTTGTCAACGACTGACAAATTTCTGTCGGAGTACTGTCTGGTTGCAGGCTGGTGGGACTGCGGCAGCACGAACGACACAATAGACAGTAAGGTGGGAGAGTCGACCGAGCCACCATCGAAACTTCCCGAGTCGGCGGACGGTTCGCCTTCGTGGTGACTCAATCGATTGGTGGGGCGTTTGTGGGTTGTCGGGTGCCGATCTGACGTTGTCGACCCCATCTATGATAACTGTGATCACTACACAAAGTAGTTGGGATTCCAACTATTCTCTCCTGTTAGATTGTGAAACAAACATATGTACGTTATATCTTTGGAGTGTCACGCCGCCGGTCGCCGGCGTCGTCGATAGACGCTCACGAGCCAGATCGTCGCGGCACCGGCGAACAACAGATACTGGAACTGCATCTGTGGGCTGTCGAAGCCGGCGTTGAGAATCCGGACCCACGGGGCGATGTCGTCGCTCGGGTACTGGAGGGCTGGGACGACGGGCCACAACAGAAAGCCGAGTTCGCGCCACTCTTGGCGGACGACAAGGAGATACGAATCACCGAGGAGGTGCGACCCGATTGCGACCGCGAGCACGCGCGCTTCAGTTCCGTAGCCTCGACGCGAGAGATACCGGACGCCCAGGAACACGACGGGGACGACGATGAGGAGTGAATGCGCGAGCGACCGGCCGTTGGGGAGCACGCCCGCGTAGGCCAGCGGCTTGTCGATAATGTCCGGCAGTTGCGTCCCTATCGCGAGGAGGGCGAGCGTCAGGCCGTGAGGGTAGCGGAACTCCCAGTCACGCACGCGAGCGAGGGCCACGACGGAGAGATAGCCGAATGCGAGGTGGCCAAGGGGATACACACGCCGATACAGGCGCGTCCCGCCCATAAACTCATTCATCGAAATTGTTTTCGCATATATATTATCAATATTATATTCTGTCTACACAGAGTGCTCAGACGATAAACTCTTTACGAGCCTCTCCGAGTCAACACAATAGAAACCGTTCGTGGAGTGCACCGAACACTGCACAGTGATTCGGCGGTGCTCACAAACAGGTGGTCAATCTCTATGGGAACGTCAAGCGCACACAACGACACTCAGCATGCGAAACAGCTGGGTAACGGCAAACACGGTACGTCAGCATCGGATATCCAACTCAGCGGTGATGAGTTGCTCCTGTCCGCAGACAGCGAGATCACGCCCACGCTCTCGGTCGTGATGCCCACCCTCAACGAAGAGGGCGGCATCGCCCAGTGTATCGAGTGGGTCAAAGCCGCCCTCGAGGACATGCAGATTTACGGCGAGGTCGTCGTCGCCGACAGCTCGGACGACCGCACGCCCGAGATTGCGGCAGAGAATGGTGCGGTCGTCATCGAACCCGACGGCAAGGGCTACGGCTACGCCTACCTGTACGCCTTCGAGCGCGTCCGCGGCCAGTACATCGCCATGGGCGACGCCGACTGTACCTACGACTTCAAGGAGCTTCCCAAGCTGTTGAATATGGTTCGGTCCGGTGATGCGGATATGGCCATGGGCTCGCGGCTGGAGGGTGAAATCTTGCCTGGGTCGATGCCGCCGCTGCACGAACACGTTGGGAATCCGTTGTTGACGAAATTCCTGAACGTGTTTTACGGCGCTGGCGTGAGTGACGCGCATAGTGGGATGCGTGTCTTTACTCGAGACGCCTGGGAGACCATGGAGTGTTCGTCGACGGGCATGGAGTTCGCCAGCGAGATGATTATGGAGGCCGGCGCGAAGGATCTCGAGATCGAAGAGAAGCCGATTACGTATCACCCGCGTGAGGGTGAGGCCAACCTGGAGAGCTTCCCCGATGGCTGGCGACACGTTCGGTTTATGTTGGTCAATGCGCCCGGCTACCTGTTTTCGGCACCCGGCTTCGGCCTGTCTGTGGTTGGCGTGTTGGCGCTGGTGCTCGCGTGGAGTGGTCTGGAGATCGGTGGTGCGCAGTTCGGCATTCACACCGGGATTGGTGGTGGCCTGCTGACGCTCGCTGGGTTTCAACTGATGCTGTTCGGAGCCTTCTCGACGGTGTCTTCGGATCCGGTTCGTGGGGCCTCTGATCCGTTTACGACCTGGTTTACGAAGCGGATTTCGCTCGAACGCGGGGCGACGATTGGCTCGCTCGTGTTCCTCGGTGGGCTGGCCTACGGTGGCTACCTGGCCGTTACGTGGGTGACCAGTGGATTCAGTGCGTTGCCGATCGCGGTTGCCGACGTTGTGGCCACCGTGGCTGTGGTCGTTGGCCTGCAGATGGTGTTCGGGTCGTTCCTGTTGGGTTCGCTCGGCGAGTAACCCGGCACCGCTTCTCTCGCGACGTTCCCTTCGATTACTGAAACTGAACTGAAACTGAAGACCCGTTTCTTCTGCCGTCCTTACTCGAGTGCCTGGAGGTATCGCTCGACGTACGGGTGGAGGTTTTCATACGGTGGTCCGAAGACCTCCAGTCTGCTGTGTTGGGCGTCCATCTCGAGGGTGTCGTCGTCGAGTGTCACCTCGAACGCAGTCGCAAGGTAGTGTTTCGAGTCCACGCCCTCGACCTCCGAGGTGTCGTAGAAGTGTTCGAACGTCCCCAGTCGCGACTCGATAGTCACATCGACGCCTAACTCCTCGTCGGCGACGCGGTGGACGGCATCCGTCAGCGTCTCGTTTTTCAGCACCGTCCCACCGGGAACGAACCACTCGCCGCGTGCGGGCTCGTTCTCACGAAGGCCGAGGATGACGCCGCCTTCGTGGCGAATCACGAGGTCGACGGAGACCAGCGGGACGTTCGCGACGATTGCTTCCCACTCGTCGTCGGGAATCCACGTGTCCTGCTCGTCCGCCTGGGTGCGTTGGTCGGCCATCTATTCGTCGTCGCCGAGGTAGTAGTCGACGCAGGCCTCGAGGCCGTCTTCGAAGCTCCATTCGGGCTCCCAGCCGAGCGCCTTCGTCTTCGTCGCGTCGATGGCGTAGCGCTGGTCGTGGCCCGCGCGGTCCTCGACGAACTCGATTTGGTCTTCCGACCCACCGGCGGCTTCGATAATCTTCTCCGTCGTTTCGAGATTGGACAGTTCGACGCCGCTGCCGATGTTGTACACCTCGCCGATATCGCCCTCTCGGAGGACGACATCGAGCGCTGCACAGTTGTCTTCGACGTAGATCCACTCGCGGACGTTCGAACCGTCGCCGTAGACCGGGAGCGTCTCGCCGTTCGCGGCGCGCTGGATGAACTTCGGAATGAGTTTTTCCGGGTGCTGGCGCGGGCCGAAGTTGTTGCAGGTCCGCGTGATGAGCGTCGGTAGGTCGTGGGTTTCTCGGTAGCTCTGAACGAGCAGGTCCGCACCGGCTTTCGTCGCCGAGTAGGGATTTCGCGGCGCGAGTGGGTCGTCTTCCGTGAACTTCCCTTCGTGAATCTCGCCGTACACCTCGTCGGTCGAAATCTGGAGGAACCGGTCGATGTCCGCGTCGAGGGCGGCATCGAGGAGCGTCTGGGTTCCCTGAACGTTCGTCGAGACGAACGGCTCGGCCCCACCGATGGAGCGGTCAACGTGCGACTCCGCAGCAAAGTTCACGATGACATCGGCATCGGCCACGAGGTCGTCGACAAGCTCGCGGTCTCGGATGTCACCCTCGACGAAGCGATGGTTCGGGTGGTCGAGATAGCCGGCGAGGTTGTCACGCGACCCGGCGTAAGTGAGCGCGTCGAGCGTGACGACTGAATCGTCGCCGGTATCGAGCAGATACCGCACGAAATTCGAACCGATGAATCCGGCACCACCAGTAACGAGTACGTCCATATGCCACCAACAGAGGCAGCATATATTTACATTTTCATCGACACAACGAGTACATGTACGCATTCGTCACCGGCGCTAACGGCTTGCTCGGGAGTGTCGTCGTCCGGACGCTCCGCGAGCAGGGCCACGCAGTCGTCGGCGGCTATCATTCCGAGGAACCCGCCTTCGACTGTCCCCTCCACCAAGTCGATATCACGGATACTGAGCGGGTTGTAGAGTTGCTTGATGAGTACGACGTTGATCTGGTGATTAACTGCGCCGCCTATACTGATGTGGACGGCTGTGAATCGAATCCCGAGTTGGCGACTGCAGTAAACGGAACCGCGCCGGGGGACCTCGCGGCGGTGTGTGACGACCGCGAGATTCCGTTCGTTCACTACTCGACGGACTACGTCTTCGATGGCGAAACAGACGGGCTCTACGAGGAGGATGCCGAGACCGCGCCGATTCAGGAGTACGGCCGCTCGAAGCTCGCCGGCGAGCGCGCTGTCCGTGAGGTGACTGCTGATGCGCTCGTTCTCCGTCTGTCGTTCGTCTACGGCGCACGTGGTGACACGGGCGATCTCGTCGGCTTCCCCCAGTGGGTCGCTTCGACGCTCGCCGCCGGTGACACGGTCCCGCTGTTCACCGACCAGACGATGACGCCCAGTCGGGCCGGCAACGTCGCCACGACGACGCTGGAACTCCTCGATGCCGGTGTGTCGGGGACGTACCACGTCGCCAGTCAGTCGGCCGTCACGCCCTCCGACTTCGGTGCGGAAATCTGTGAGATAATTGGTGGCGATCCGTCGCTCATCGAGTCGTCAGTCATGGCCGACCTCGACCGCCCGGCGGCGAGGCCGCGACGCTCGTGTCTCGATGTGTCGAAGGTAGAAGGCGAACTCGGGCGGTCACAGCCGACGTTGGACGCCGACCTCGCGGCGCTCGAAGCCGCGTTCAGCGATTACAGTTCGTAGCTGGCTTTGTTGTCGAGGAAGTGCTCTTGGTCGGCCTGGTCGAGGTCCGTGAAGCGGAGGACGTTCTCACAGCCCAGTCCGGGGCACTTCATCACGCGGTTCGATTCGAGTTCGTTCGCGGAGACGACGGTTCCGCACTGCGTGCAGGCGTGGGTGATGATGTGCATGGTTAGAGTTTCAGTTGGGAGTTCTCGCCAACGACGAGGCGACGGCCCTCCGGGAGGAAGTCGTCCGCACTGCCGATGTTTGCGCCCTTCCCGAGGAGGCTGTCAACGATGCGCCCGGAGGTGTTGATGCTCGACTCACCGATGACGACCGAGTTCTCGATGTGGACGCCTTCGAGTGTCGAGTTCGGACCGACAGACGTGTACGGGCCGACGTAGGTGCCCGGTTTGATGACCGCGCCATCCGCGATGGAGACCGGGCCACGGACGACTGCGCCGTCTTCGATGGTCGCTGACTCCGCGAGTTCGATACGTCCATCGACGGTCGCATCGTCGCTGACGGTGCCCCGCTTTTTGAGCGACTTGTCTTCGAGGACGAGTTGGTTCGCCTCGAGGATGTCTTCGGGCTTACCCGTGTCTTTCCACCAGCCCTCGACGACGTGCGAGTCGATGGCGTAGCCGTCTTCAAGGAGTGACTGAATCGCGTCCGTGATTTCGAGTTCGCCCCGCCACGAGGGTTCGAGCTTCTCGATGGCGTCGAAGACCGCGGGCGAAAAGACGTACATCCCGATGAGGGCGAGATTCGTCGGTGGCTCGTCCGGCTTCTCGATCAGCTGGGTGACGTTGCCTTGGTCGTCGACGTCCGCAATCCCGAACTGCTGTGGGTTCTCGACTTCCTGGAGCGCGATGCCGGCACCGAAGTCGCCCGACTCGAAGCTCTCGACGAGGTCGACGACGCCCTCTTTGAGGATGTTGTCGCCGAGGTACATCACGAAGTCGTCGTCGCCGACGAAGTCCTTCGCACAGCCCGCCGCGTGGGCGAGGCCGAGGGGGTTGCCCTGGACGATGTAGGTAATTTCGACGCCGTAGTCCGAACCATCGCCGAGGAGGTTCTGGATTTCCTCGCGGCCTTTGTGGCCGAGAATGACGCCGATTTCGGTGATTCCCGCTTCTTTGAGGTCCTCGACCGCGTATTCGAGGACGGGTTTATTCGCGACCGGGACAAGTTGCTTCGGCCCGGTGTGGGTAATGGGTCGGAGACGGGAGCCCGTGCCTCCTGAGAGAAGTACGCCTTTCATCGATATGAGACGATACCTGACACGGTACTAAATAAGTTTGTGCCCTGCTGGCAGGTTGCTGTCTAGCCGTGGATTTCCGCGTTCCAGTCGTACGGAATTCGGTCGTCGTCGTACGGAATCCGCTCTTCGTCGGGGTCTTCGTAGTCGTAGAGGTTCGTCGGGTAGTTGATGAGCAGCGACGGCTCGTCGCCGATGGCCTTGAATCCGTGCCAGCAGTCACCGGGGATGCGGATGACCTGCTGGTTGTGCTCGCCGATGACGAACGTGTCGAGTTCGCCTTGCGTGGGCGAGTCCTCGCGGTCGTCGTAGATGCCCACCGTAATGCGGCCCTTCGGACAGACGAAGTGGTCGATCTGGCCTTCGAGATGGCGATGCCAGGCCCGCACGACTCCGGGGTACGTCATCGAGTAGTAGGACATCTCCGGGTCGATTTCGTATTCGTCCCAGTCACTACGGAACACTTCGACCAAGTGGCCGCGCTGGTCGGCGTTGACTTGGAGGTCGCGGACTTCGACGTCGTGGATCATTCAGAGATTAGTTAGTATTAAGGGTTATTTTTCTTTTGGTCTCTTCGCAATTCAATTCTTTCCCGAAGTTTATTGAGGCCCATCGACTAGTTTTATCTCAGCCATCCAAATACCAACAAAGCGAAAAGTTAGACCATGAACGACTCTCAAATTGGCGTCATTATAGTTAATTGGAATAATTATGAGGACACGAGCGAGTGTATCGAATCATTACAGAACCAAGACGCACAAACAACAATATATCTGATTGATAATGGTTCCACTGATGGTTCGATTGACAAGATTGAGCGAGAGTTCAATGATATAGAAATAATCAAAAATCGTACAAACCGGGGGTTTGCGACTGCAGTTAATCAGGGGTTAGATGCCGCTCATCAAGATAACGCTTCATACTTTTTCTTAGCTAATAGTGATATTAAACTACAAGATCCAAACTCACTCAGTGAACTTGTTGGAACCTGTAAACAAGATGGTTTTGGAATTGTGAGCGCACGTGTAGTTAAGCCTGGAGGAGATGAGATCTGGTTTGAGCAAGGGAAGATCAATTGGTTTACTGGCGGGTCAGCACATGTGTGTGACGCTGGAATCCTGAAAACAGGTGTTATGAGGTCCAACAATATAGACTGTGGAGAAATCACAGCATCAAACGATTATGTACCCCTCTGCTCGGCATTAATTGATCAATCAGTCTATCAATCAGTTGGTCATTTGCCAGAAGACTATTTTTTATATTATGAGGATGTTGACTACTGTACAAAAGTGAGAGAGGCCGGATTCGAAATAGTAACAGATCTAAATGTGAATGTGATTCATAAGGAATCCGCCAGCTCAGGTGGGCGGACTTCACCCACTGCGTCATATTATACTTCTCGAAACCACCAGATATTTTTGCGTAATTATTGGGGAGAAATCAATCATATTATGTCTATATTATTTTACATCTGGTGGATGTCTTTATTATCGGGGTATAGAATAGTTAATCAAGAATGGGAATCGGTCATAGCACTCTGGGAGGGAGTGATCGACGGTATATATAATCGAGAGAACAATGGGAGATATCCAAAAAATGAAGATTAGCCTGATTGCACCTAAGTCAAATGGTAAAGATGGTATTGGAACGTACTGTGAAGAATTAAACCAAGTGTTGGGACGTGAAATCGAAACATCGAGAATCGGGTTCCCTTCTGGTACACAGACTCTTCTTGATTTATTAAGATCTAGTGCTCAAGGAATTACTGATAATTCAAAAATTGTCCATTTACAATACGAATATGGCCTATTCGGTCCAAAAAGCTTGTACTCTTTTATTATAATACCGTTACTTTATCTTGGCACGAGAGTTTATAAAAAGAAATTTATAATCACGCTCCATGAAGTCCTT
This sequence comes from Haloferax sp. ATB1, assembly GCF_000730175.1. Classification (NCBI taxonomy): domain Archaea; kingdom Methanobacteriati; phylum Methanobacteriota; class Halobacteria; order Halobacteriales; family Haloferacaceae; genus Haloferax; species Haloferax sp. ATB1. The sequence continues at coordinate 22,307 of NZ_JPES01000021.1, forward strand.
AACTCAAATTCTGTAGAAGGTTCAAATTACTATCTGAAAAGATATTATCTTGTAGTCTTAAATCACATACTTGTTTATTTCAGTGACCATATTATACTTCTATCTGACGTAGCAGAAGATCGGTTAACTAAATGTACCTCGACTAAATCATATAGTGTATTAACTCATGGGTCCAATGCGCACTCCTCACTCACTGTCTCTAAACAGGAAGCAAAAGTTGAATTAGGATACACTCCAGATGATCCAGTTGTTGTTGAACCTGGGTATATAGAACCAAGGAAGGGGTGTGATATCGTATCAAAAGTTGCGTCGAATCTGCCAGATGTCAGCTTTGTCCTCGCTGGTGGTAAAAAAGAGACCTATTCAGAATACTACAACAATATTTTGGATGAGTCCCCAGATAACCTAGAGATTACAGGTACACTCCCAATGCCAAAGTTCCTTCAGTATATTCGAGCAGCTGATATTGCATTATTACCATATCAGACAGCAGTTCAAGGAGGAATCCGTAACCGAGTGACACAAAGTGGAGTATTTAATCAATGCGCGGCACAGTCTACACCAGTAATTGCGAGTGATAATCAATATTTCAACCAAATAAATAGCGAATTCGGTTGTATTATAACTGTTAACTCATCTGATCCACGTGAGATTGAGAACGAAATAAAATCACTATTAGCAGACCCAGATCGACAGTCCCGACTCGGAGAAAATATATTTGAATATAGTCAATCGAACTCAATGGAAGAGGTAGCAAAAGACCACGTAGAAATATACATGTCCACAGTTTAGTCGGTGATCATAACCGTCGGCCCATGCTTGAAGACACACTATTACTTGGTTCTATTAGATGATTGAGGTTAGTTGCATTGGTTTAATTGCGATACCCAATAGCCGTTTGTGTATATTTTATCACTTGTTTCATTTGATGCTATCTCTCTCCCAATAGTATAGTTAAGATCACATGGATTGACACTATTATATGGATATTTTCCAAGAGTGGAAAAGTAATACATCATGCCACCAGCAGACCCAGATATTGTGTAAGGGTGTTTGCCGTATTCGACAGTAAACAAACTAATTGAGACATCGCCTTCGTTAAATGCCCATTCATCGTGGCTGAGTGGAGACGTGGTTGTCGGATCGATATTGGCCGCTGGCCACGCGATTACGTTCAGCACTATGAAAAGAGCAATTATTATTTTCACCACCATCTCTGGTGAAATATCCTTATATATCAAAATGAATAGGGGGATAATAAATAACCAAGCGAAATTGATGAATCGCCACCCGCTCGCGACAGTATACGTAGTAAATACTGCTAAGACACCGACTGCCAGAGCAGCTGATCCAAATGCCAATATAAATTCCTGATAGTTATTAAACACTTGGCGTTGGCTTACAGCGCGATAGAGTCCGCCAATAATGATCACAGGTGCAAACAACATCACTTTCCAACCTCGCCAATTGAGCTGAAAGACTTGGTAAATTGTTTGTTGACCACTATTTATGATCGATGGGCTCTGAATTTGTGCTTGCTCAGGTGCACTAACTCCAATCAGTTCATGAACTACAGGAGTTAGGCCAAGCGAATATACTTGGTCAAAGACAAGTGTCCAGTAACCACCAACAATCAATACAAATATGAGTAGAACCCAAGGATGGATAATCCACTGATTATTTGGAATTAGTCGGCTCCTTAGTGGTGTTGATCGTACAATTGCTATCAAGAAAGTTGCGGTGACGATGAGTAATGGAATAAGTGCGGACAGATGGTGTGCCAGCACCAACGCAAATGAAAATAGTGTGGCCAATATGATTAGCCGTACCTCATGACGATCGAATGCCTTGAGAAGTATCGTACCAGTGTAAATCGCAAGAGGAAGCCCAATAGTCTCTTTGGCTGCAAATGTGTGAAATTCTATAAGAAACCAGTTGGTCAAAATACCAAGAAGAGCGAAAGAAATATATTGATTAGGAGTAACACGACGCACCCAATAAATAACTGAAAGACCAAATGGGATTAATGCTGCAGTAACACCCAACATAACCCCCCGAAAAAAGCCCGCACCAGTCACCTGGTAGATTGTCGCAAAATATACGTGACTGAGCGGTGTCCCGTACCAAGCACCATCCAGTACCTGTCTCACAAGCAGCACTGATTTAATAGTATCTGCGCCGTAGAGTACACCCCGAAAAAGATTGGACCCTGCTAGCGAGAACAGCGTTGATAAAACGCCAACCGAACGGTGACGAGGGAGAATCAATGTTCCAAGAACGCAGAATGAGATCCCAACACCCCAAGTCAAAGATGCAACTCCTTTTCCAAGATTCGCAATTTGGGAGGCTGAGGACAGAACTGACAGGCAGAGGCCTGCACATATAATTATCACTCCCAATTTCAGCTTATAAGTAATTTTTAGTTGTGGTTGATTAGACATAAATCACCTTACTTGACAGGAGTTAAAACATCCTCTGGATCTTGGAAGATCTTTTTTGACATGTATCTTTGTCAGTAAATTCGCAACATAAATGTTTCGAGAACATCAATGTAAAAGTTCTCGTTGATGAGCAATGTCCGAATGCCGTTTTGCCCTTCTCCTACTACCGTATATTGGTAATTAAGTAATATTCAGACCTACTAATGCTAGTGACTGGGATAATATTTCATGTATTGGCACTGTCTAGTTAAGCCGATTGATTTAATTTCATCCGCGTCAGGTATTCAGTGGGAATTGGTCAATTCGAGAATACCGGACCGACGGATTTCGAACGGTGGACGGGACTCTCCGTATCGAGACAGAGATGCTCAGTGAACAATCGAGTTCGTTACTGAGAGCGACTCACTCAACTAAATTCGCTTAACTAGACAGTGCAGATATCAATCTCGAATTCGATACGTGTCTTCGTGCTTTTCTCGTGGAGGCGAAAACGGAGTGGGAGTTATTTTTTCTGCTCTGTAGGATCGCTAGACTGCGGCGTGGCGACTCCGTTATCTCGGTAGAAAGCGAAGCGACAGATTGGTTTGAGTTCGGAAATCTGCCGCTTCACACGTCTTACGGTCGCTACTGCTAAAACAGTTGTCGAGAACCCAGGCGAAACCGCCGACCCCGTCGGGGGAGGCGGGTTCGCCGAATGGGCGATGCTCACGCTTCATACACTGAGACTTGAGCTTGGGAAGTCTTACCGCCAGACAATCGACTTGCTGAGCGAAATGCCGGGCGTTCTCGAAGAGATTGGCCTCACGCGGTTGCCACACTACACGGTCCTCCGCGATTGGTTTGAGAAGATCACGACGAAGACGTGGCGTGCGTTTCTCCGCGCTTCGGCGGAGAAACGCACTGGCCACGCTGCTATTGACTCGACCGGCTTCGACCGCGACTACCCCTCGCGGTACTACGCCCAGCGGGCGCACTACCGTGTCCGGTCGTTGAAAGTCACCGCTCTCGTGGACGTCGAAACGCTGTACGTCACCGACGTCCACTGCACGACGACAAAGAAACACGACGCCAAGATTGGCCCGCAGGTCGCCCGCCGCAACGCGGGCGACCTGCTCTCGCTAGCCGCTGATCGAGCGTACGACGGCAAATCGTTCCGCGACGAACTCCGCAGCTACGGAGTTCGTATGCTCATCAAGCATCGTATCCACAATCCGCTTGACCTCGCCCACAACGCACGACTGAGTTCGATGCACTACAACCGCCGCTGGATGGTCGAAACCGTCTTCTCAAGCCTCAAGCGCACGCTCGGCGCAGCCGTGCGTGCGCGAAGCTGGCATCTCGAACTCCGTGAAATGGTGCTCAAATGCACCGTCTACAACCTCCGCCGGAGCGTGAGATATCCGTGAAATCCTGCGCCGTGTACCGATCCTACAGAGCAATTCTTTCCAATGTAGAGCGGGTTTGCTTGTACGATGAAGGTAATGCAGTTATCCAGATGTAGTCTGCGCTGGTGTGACTGTAGGACCTTCCAGCGTTTGGAATCTGTTTGTCGATCTTGTTGCCGTCAGCAATAAGACCAGTTACGTAGGTTTTCGCATGATGTTCCTGCCGCGTCAAAAGCACCCCAGCTCGTCAATAGTAGTGCAGGGGAGAACGACGTAATCGCTAGCATGTCGCTATAGGTCGTTGACCTTGATAAACGTACGAAGTCGAGTAATAGACGTGCCCTCACAGGAGTACTATAGTAATCGTTAGAACTTTTTACTCAGAGACTCTTGCAAGAGATAGTGAACCATCTCGACGAGATTTCCGTCGAGGAATTACAAGACACTCTCGACAACGTGGACGGAAAGAAGCCGACACAACGGCTCTTAGCGGCTATCGCGTACAAGAACGGTGTCACGCAGACCGAGCTAGCCGAGTGGTACGGTGTTCAACGCCGGACGATCTACAGCTGGCTCAAGCGACTCGACACCGACGAGTCGCTTGAGCAAGCCGTTTCTGACGATAAACGAACCGGAAGGAAGCGAAAGCTTTCAGAAACACAGCAAATCGAATTTCAAGAGACCGTCCACGAACCTCCTGAAGAAGTTGGGCTCGACGCGCCGGCGTGGACGCCGGCGCTTGCCCAAGAATTTCTCGAGGAAACATGCGTCGAGTATTCAATCCCGAGTTGTCGGCGGTTGCTGAAAGAAGCGGGATTGAGCTATCAGAAACCACGCCGGAAAGCCGCCGAAGCTGATGAAACCGAGCAAGAAGCGTTCTACGAAGAACTCAAAAAAAGCGGCGGGAGATGGACGCCACCGTAGTTTGTATCGACCAAACCAAGAAATCCGTGCAAGTTGAGCCGCGTGCCGCGTGGTTTCCGCGCGGCACGCGGCCCTCCGTCGAACTCTCTGGCCAACGCGACTGGACGTGTCTGCTGGGCGCGATCACCGAGGACGGTGATCGCTTCTTCTCACGATTCGAAGAGTACGTCACCGCTGAACACGCGAAACATTTCATTTTAGCACTATGTAAAGAATTTGAAGATGACTTGCTCGTAGTGCTGGATGGAGCGCCGTATTTCCAGGCGTCGGCCGTCACGGACCTAGCGGCCCGTGACGACCTCGCATTCGTGACGCTACCTTCGTATTCACCGGAGTTGAATCCGGTCGAAGAATGCTGGAGACAGCTGCAAAAGGCTCTTAGCAACCGCTTCTTTGACTCGCTTGATGAGCTAACAACAGCGATCGACACCGCTCTCGACCAACTCTCTGTTCCTAAAGGAGCAATTACTTCTAGTGTCTACTATAGATTAGAGAGATGAGAGAGTTAAGTACAAGTCTTCAGCGTATTGATGTGTCCACATTCGTTTGTTTGATAATGAATCTCTTGCCTTACTACCAAAGTCATCGCGAATTTGTTTATTATCAATAAGTTTGGATAGGTATGCCTGCCACTCCTTTTCACTTGAAGCTAAAAAACCATTTTCATTATGTTCAATAATTTCTGACAAAATTCCGAGTGGGGTCGTGACAACGGGTAATCCAAGACCCATACATTGCACCACCGATGTGAATCCGCCTTTGGCACGTGTATACTCATCATCTATTAAAGGTCTAATTCCAATATCTGCTCTGGCAAGAAACTTCAATTCATTTTCAATTGACCATTCCTTATATTTAACATCATCTCTATCATTTAATGGTCTGATTTCAGGGTGAGGTGATGAAATTACATTTAATTCTAATTGAGGATATTTATCTAACACGCCTTCTAGAACCTTCGACTTTGAATTAAGATGTTGAAGATTAACTCCGTAGCCGATCCATCCAATTCTTATTTTATTATCATCAACCACCATGTCAGCTAATGGATCGTATTCCTCTTTTGGGACTCCAGTTGGGTGAACAACACATTTGTTTGCCAATTGGTCTGCGTAAGATTTTAACAATGGACTTCCAGCAATTACTAACGAAGATTTTGATAATGTATTGTCTAGCTGTCTTACGCGGTCTCGTGGCGTTTTTTTTCCAATGGGGCTTGTATACAACGCATCATCAAAATCAAACACATACTCCGCACCTGTTTTTTTAACTATATCGATTAAGTACCCCGGTAATAAGACTTTTTGAGAATATATGAGGTCGTTTCTCCATGCCTCATAAATCACTCGAGACGCGAATTGTGCTTTTACTACAGCAGATTCTCCAATAGGGGCCTGCAATACTGTATATGACACATTCTTTTTGCTAAGATGAGGAAGTAGATTATGTACTCGATACCGTGTACTTGCACGTTCTACCCCACCAATAGCAATAAATAAGATGTCCATCTTATCACCTAATCGTTCTATACTCATGTTAATGATTCTCTTTTGCTAAGAATGCTACGAAGGTACTGTCTAGTTAGTCGCCTCCTCGACCGGTGTTCGTCCGTCGAGCGCTTGATGCGGTCTTTGAAAGTTGTAGTATTGCACAAATTGTATGAACCACTCGCGGACGCTTCCGTGATTGCCCACCCACGAATTATGGAAGCGGTCGACTCGCATTTTGAGGGTGTGAAACCACTTTTCGATGAGGTTTCGCTCAACGTAGTCCAGCCGACCGCTCAATCCTAATCGAGAGAGGGCAGTCTGATAGCCGTAGCTATCAACCAGAAACACAACATCTGAGAGATCATGTTTCTCGAAAAGCCGATGGAGAAACGCAGCAGTTGGATTGGTACCATGTCGTCCAAACAACTCGACATCGAGAATCAACTTCGTCTCGGTGCCTATTGCAGCGTACAACCAAGACCATTCGCCATTGATTTTGACTAGCGGTCTCGCCGACCGCAACCCGCTTCAGCGTTGCCTCAGGCGGGTTGTGACCGCTGTCAGCCAGTAGATGTGAAAATTGTCAAACATTTTATGAGAGCGTTCAACGCCGAGTAATCGGAGAATTTCTTTTGTCTCTATAAGTGAACAGCCGGTCACGTGGAGCTGGACGGCGAACACCCTGATGGGCGTCCTCAGAACGCTTCGCGTTCTGATGGGCTGCACGAGAACAGAGCTCTCGTGAACGTCGCCGTCCGCTCACGCTCCCCAGTTTCTTCTAAACCCGTCTCAAAGCACTCGCTGAGCAGGTCTGCGAGCATCTTGACCAACTAACTCAACGACCTGCTTGATTCTCAAACTGACTTAACTAGACACCGTCGGTCAAAGTTCTAAGAACTGACTTCTCCAATAGTGGAAATCTGTATGTAAGGAAAAACTAAGTGCGTTCACCACACTCACTTTTCCGTGCAACTGGATAGAATAAGGGTCCAGAATTACAAATGTATAGAAGATTCTGGATGGGTCGATCTGGAGCAGGTAACTTGCTTCGTAGGGAAGAATGAGTCAGGAAAAACCGCTTTTCTACAAGCTATTGAGAAGCTGAACCCAGTAAATTCGAGTGGCAAGTTTGTACCCTTAGAAGAATACCCACGGAAGAGGTACACGAAATACAAAACTCGTCATGAGAATGATCCTGATCCAGTCGTTACAGCAGTATACCATCTCACAGACGGTGAACAAGATCGTATCGAATCTGAATACGAGACGGGAATACTAGATACACCAGAAATAGAAGTCGTTAAGGACTATAAAAACAATTATCACTGGGATTTTTCAGTCAATGATCGAGTTCTAGTCCCTAGTCTAATTGATGATTATGATCTACCAGGGCCTACAGAAAGGTCTTTTGAGGGAATTGAGACGATTGATGAGCTTGAATCAAAACTTGACGAGTCAGAAGCTGAGTCAGAAGAGGTCCATTCTCTAAGGGATCGTGTCAAGAGAATCCAAAACGAAGGGTTGTCAGCTGAGATTGAGACAGGTACTTGTTGGATAAACAACCCAATTTCCTCTACTTCGATGAGTACTCGATCATGGATGGACACGTGAATATTGCACAACTACAAAAGCGAGAGAGTAATAATAACCTGTCAGATTCTGATGAAACATTCTTAGCTCTCCTATCCCTAGCAAATTTAGAT
>NZ_JPES01000022.1:0-40238 GCF_000730175.1 Haloferax sp. ATB1
ACGGCTGGTTGGCACAGCCATCAACGTACCTGTTCGACCAAGAGAGCGGATGCTTCGCACCGCGAGAACAGGCCACGTCGTAAACCACAATATCCCACCGGCGGTCGGGAATCCTCGCGCTTCAGCGCGGGGAGGATGTCAAGGTTTCGTCGCAGTCAACAGCCAGTCGTTCGGCGTTCGTCGTTCGACGCTGAACCCGTCGATTTCTGCGGGGGCGCGGTCGGTCAGGCCGCCGAGGAACCGCCGGACGGGCGTCGGGTCGCGGTCGCTGACGAGCGCGAACGTTTCGCCGCTCGCGAGCGCGGTGAACCGTTCTGCGACCCGCTCCTTCCGTCGCTCCGGCGGGTCTCCACGGATGTCGAGTGCGTCGTCGGGAGCGTCGACGTCCCACGCAGTCGCCGCCGCCTCGGAGACCGCAGTCGAATCCGTCTCGCGGTCGGTCGGCGCGACCGGCGATACCGCCGCAGTCGAGTTTACCGCCCCCTCGTCGGCCGCGATTGACGACGCGGACGAGGTATTTCACCACGAACAAAAGACGATTTACCGCGTCACCCACTCTCCCGCCGAGGAGCCGCGCTGCGCCTGCGAACTCATCGAGTGTCACGGCTGTCCAGTCCGCCACCTCGAAGCGGACTGCGGTGCGGTCGTGCTGTCGTTCGTCGCCGCGGACCTCGCGTCGTTCCGTGACATCGTCGTCAACCTCAAATCGGCGTTCGACGGCGTCTCGCTCCGGCGACTCACGCAGTCAGAGCCGGATTCCGCCACCGGCTCGCTCGTGTTCGTCGACCGCGACGAACTGACGGCGAGACAGCGGGAAGTCCTCGAGACAGCCCACGAGATGGGGTACTTCGAGCACCCCCGTGAGGCGAACGCGACGGAGGTCGCCGCGGCGCTCGACATCAACCGCTCGACGTTCACCGAACACCTTTCGGCCGCTCAGTCGAAGCTTCTCGATACGATTCTCGACGTGTAACTCGCCTATGTATTCCCGCCCTATGATGGGGTGCGATAGATGTTGACAGGAGCCTGTGCTTCGGTCGTGATTGCCGTGCCAGGTCAGTTCGTCTTTGACTGCCCGGAGTGCAGCGTCGAGGTGTGTGTCGACGCGGGCATCCGCGAGCGGATTCTGGACGATGGGTGCGTGTTGTGCGCCTCGTCGGTTGAGACGAACGCATTTGATCCGTACCCGCGCAAGTCGTGATCCTGTCTGCCGTCTCTCGCTTCGCGAACGGCTACGGAGGTGTCTGTCGGTGGCCGTGTTCATTCTTCGGCCGAGAGTCACCGGCTCGATTCCTTGGTCTTCGAGGATGACTCACCACGTACGCTTGCACTATCGCGCCGTCTCGCCGACAGCTGAACTCGAAGCCAGCTTACCTTCCCTAAGCAGCCTCGTTGGAATTCCGAGTCCGACAGTACCGAAGTACACCCTCGAAATCTCCCGGAAGTATAGCATCTACTCGTCGATTCAATCGGGGCAACTCAAAATCAACGAGCAAAAGCACACGCTCCATTCGAGAGACACAACCTGCGTTTCACGTCGAGGAGGCCCCAGAACACACTCAGGAGCGCCATTACACGAGATGAGGGGTCTTCGAAAAGCTCAATATGGGCAGTCGTCGACCCGCTCAGTTTCGGCGTTGACGCGAATCGAGTTCGGTCGATACACCCCACCAACGAGAGGGTGTACTGGCGAATTAGCGTATTGACGTTGTGTTTAGTGAGCCTTCGCAGGCGGTGATGTTCCCACTGGTCGGTGTTGTATGAGGAGTAGATTCGTACAGTAGCAGGACTCCTGTGGGTAAACACAAGCGAATTAGAAATCGAGCACTGTCGAATAAACCATGTCTATAGTGATTCGTTTTCACCCTCGGTTGGTTCCGCTCTGCGTACACCCTTGCGGGAAATCGGCGTGGGTGTACACCCCTGTAGACCATGGGTGTAGGGCCTATAATCCAGTTCACCCTCGAATTCAGGGGTGTAGAATACCACTCGTTTTGGCCAAGGGTGTACCCGTTGAATCGACTTGTGATACCAACGAAGGGGTGGCATCTTACAACAGTCAGTCTTCCTCTCTGTGCTGCTTCTTCTGTGTGTTCTCAGCTTATCGGTGTTCTAACTCAGTCGGCAGCGAATACACCGAGCGATAGTGTCGGGGTCACTGATCGTTCACACGACCTACATCGAACCGATGTGACGAGCGTCTGAACATCACTGCAGTAGGTGTGTTTGTCCGGATAACCTCGCTTAGGTGGAAAAGTGAGGGTGTCCCTTGAAAACTATAATCGATTCAAACTCTCCACCCGAATCCGTTCAATGGAATTTGATTCTGAAAATTCTACTGTAGCTGATCATATTCTGTTCATCTAGTGAAACCCATGCGCCAGGAAGGCAGTAAGTTGCGCCTATTTTTGAGGCCGTACGGTCCACCAGTATGTTCATTGTTGGGGGTGGTTTAATCTGGAATATGACCAGCCTTGATGACTCCGACCTCCCTCCAGAAACGGTTGAAGAAAATAGTCGGACGTGGAAACGGACCAAACTCGACGCGCACAGCTTTCAGTGGGTCCGTCCAATGGACCTGATGAATACGAATGGGATGCTGGCGAGGTTTCACTCGTTGGTGTAGAGGAACCAAGTAGGGTTGTTTCTCTCCAATTTATTGACGGCCAGTGGTACATTGAGGGCGCCGAAACTGCGGGCCCCGACTACCACCGCCCAGGATTCACGGAGGTGATCGGAGGTGAGTATTCTGTTTCCACAGATGACCCCCAGAAGGCGACAAGTGAGGTTCGAAAGTTCATCAATCAGCTTTCTTGATTGGTCTGTTTCTATTTGCTGGCCGAAGCTGCTTCATTATCTGGCCGTTCCGTCTGGGAGCTCTATTGACCCACCATAGACGATGATGACGTAGCGATCTAGTTTCTCGGTCTCTGCCGAAGTCCTCATATCGAACTGTTCAATTCACGTCTCGTTCAAGACCGTAACTCCTTGTGGCGGGAGTCTAAGATCCATAGTGGACACACTGGATTACCCGCCCCACAATAGGATCTGTATTTCGAGAACATACATTGGATTCACCCAACGGGTGCACCTGAATTGTCTAATCTTTAGTAAACTATTTCCACCCCTACTTGTTTTGTCAGAGTTGTGCCACTCAGCGCGCTCTTCGACACGCCAGCGGTTAAGCGGCCATTCATCTCGTCCGGTAATCTCGCCGACGAAGAGCGACTAGTCAACTTCCCGGCCACGACGAGAGTACATGCAGGACTCCTAAACGCGATGGTAGAACGTGGCCAGGATGTCGTCGTCGTGACACCGTCCGACAAAGCCGAATTTTTACACCTCCACGCTCTTGAAGCCCTCTTCGGTCCCAAGGTAGATGGCCGTAACGCGGTCTTCCTGCTCAGCTCCAACACGGAGTTCCGCGAGCGGTTCCGGCAGCTGGCCCCGACGTCGTTACAGCCGCCACACGACAAGGCTTGCTACGCGCGTGAAGAGACCCCGATAGCTAATGTGACGACAGACGGGTCCCTAGCGACAGTAACGAAGAACCAGAACCATCCAGATAAGCCTGCAAGGTTTCTCTTTTCGTACACGAGCACGCGTATCCCTTCTGACGATGTCGGTAACCGAGTTCGGTGTGTGATCTACGATGACTCCGTGAAGTACGACGAAGAGCGACTCTCCCGGTTATTGAAGTGGAAACAACGAAACGACGTTCCCGCAATAATCTATTTCACGAGCAATCCAACGTCAGACCTAGTGAGGAAATTACGGAGACGAGCATTCCTGTGGACCTGGCCACCTCAACTGCTGTCCACCGTAGTTGAGAGTGATCGAGAGAGTGGACACGAGTGGATGGACGCCGTAGAGGAAGTAAGTCCGACAACTCGCCGTTCCCAAGTCGTCGCTAAACGGGAGCAAAATCGCGTTTCAGGGCTCTCTATCGACGTCCATACGTGCGGCGGTGGTGACCTCCTTGCGGCCCTGAAACGGGCGAACGACCGTAGAGCGAAGTTCGAGTATTTGACACGGAAGTTGGACGTCGACGTCCTTAAGCGAGGCCAGCAACTCGTGCGGTATGCTCTGGGGAGTTTCCGTGAGCTCTTGACTCCCCTTGACGTGGCCGATTTTCATGCCCGACGGACGACGATATCGAGCCGGCTCGCGCAACTTGATCGCTTCGCGGACCGCATCGCGTCTGATCCCGAGGCCAATCCCGCAACAGGGACGTTCCGGGACGTAGTCTCGGCTCTCGAAGAGCTAGAGGAACTTTGGGACGCCGTACCTGCGAGCGACAAGAAACAAGGAGTGTTAGTCGACAACCTGCTCTACGGTGCACTTGATAGAGGGGACTCGATTTCTGTCGTCACTGCGACAGAGAGTCAACAGCAGGCACTCACGACGTTCCTTCAGTCTGAACACGCTGCTCTCTACCGTGACCTGGGTGATGACCTCTCGATACACGATACTCACAGTATTCGGTCGGCCGACCCGATGGACCATGTCGTCCTCTATGGCGCACTCCGGTGGGGTGACCGCGATCTCCTCCGCACCGATGTCGCAACGGACGCTATCGTCTTGGCGTACCCCATCGAAATGGGCCTCCTCCACTCACAAGTGGACGCCTTGGAGGATTCCTTTGAGTCGATTGCGGACACGCCGTTTTGGACCGTAATCGAAAAGCTGACCCGTATTGCAACGGACGAACCCGCGGATGTCGAACATGTGAACATCGACCTTCCAGAGTACGAGGAACCCAGTACGAGCGATCTTGGTGAGGACATCTCCGTCGACGAGACCGAAGGCGAAGATCTGGGTGAAATTGTTCGAGGGTACGAGACAGATTACGAGGACAGTGAGGACTTCGACCCTACCAGGTACGAGACATCCTCCACGCAACAGACGACCACCGCTGGTGGACGAATCGAGATCGACTGTCTCAACGTCCTCTTCGACGACGGACTGTCCATGTACCTCCGTAAGGACACCAAAGTGTTCACCACTCGCGAAGGACACGACAAATTGTTCAAGAAGAGTGCTTCGCGCCTCAAGGAACACGACGTCGTCGTCCATCTGGAGGATACCGATGACATGCGCGAACAATTGTATGCGCTGATTCGTGAACGCGGAGACGTCGGACTGTACTACTTTGCGAATCTGTGGAAAGTCAACCTCGAAGCCACCCTGGAGGAATCCGGTGACAACCTTGACGACTTCGTGGAGAAGATGAAGCAACAGGGTCTCGACAAGAACCGCGACACCTACGAGCGGTGGTACAAGATGGAAGTCCACCGAACGCGGTCGAAGAAGAGCTTCTGGGCCATCGCCAATGCGTACGACCTCGAAGGCGTGAAGGAGAACTTCAACCAGGTGTGGAACGCCGTCCAGGAGATGGAGACAATTTACAGTCGTCTGAAGAAAGCACTCCGACAGACGGCACTTCGATCCGCTGCCGAAGGGACACTAGACGACGTGATGCTGTCAGAGAGCCCAGACATCCGGCTCAGCGACTTCGAGATTGGGAGGTACCTCTTCCGACTCAACGTTGAATCGATAGAGGTGGGTGTTGAGGCCAAGAGTTCACAGATCGGACGATTACGTGGGTTCTAACCACTCCGTCTAGCTTTGGTTAGTCAAAGCTCTGTCTGAATGACTGTCCTATCCTGGTTCTAGCTGCTGCGCTCCTCTTGTTATAGGCAGTCAGATGGCGTCTGGAACGAGTGAGTAGAGTAACTTACTCCGTTCCCCAGCTAGATTTTGCTATCCCGAATAGGTCTGCCTGCTTAAACTTATGACACTCTGCCATGACGTGTGTATATGGGCCTTGGGCCGCGTGAAATTCCACCACAATCCGACTCTCGTGGGTACGTTCGACCACCGGGCGACGCGTACGAGATAGACGAAGACGACAAGGAGTATCAACAGCATCAAGCTATCAACAACGTTCTACTGGAACGACTCGTCGAACGAATTACGGGACGGGGCGACTACGGTCAGACCGTCTACGACGTTAACCCGAAGGATCAGTTCTTCGCGGGCGCGCTGGCGAGCCAGTACCAGTACCGCGAAGCCCAAGAGTCCGACGACGCGTTCGGGAACATCGCCACGCGGGTCGCACCCTTCACTATGGGGCTCCAGTTCAAGCTCCCAGCATCAGTTCCGGATAACGATACGGTGACGATCAATCCTACTGCGAAGGTCTACTATCGCCGTTTACCGACCTACGAGGAGCAACAGGAGTTTGGTGGGCCCGTCGGATTCGACCCGGAGATCGCCGAGGACGACGCACTCACGCTGCCCGAGGAAGACGAAGAGTCCGAGGCAGGGGGCACCGAGGATGGGGAGTCCGTTGGGTATTCCGGAGACGACGCTTCGCTAGAGGAGCTCCGTCCAGTGTACGAACGAGTTCAGATCAACGCTGGACCCCTCACAGTTACTGCGGGAGACCTAAAGCGAGCTGCGAAGTCCGACGGTGAGCTACCTCCCCTCACAGACGACGATGCGCTGATGGGGGCGATGGAGACCTACCGGCAAGACGAGCGCCGATACCGGGAGCCAGACCCGCCGGAAGAGATAGACAGTCGTAACGCGGACAAGATCCCGGAAGCCGCTATCGAAGACGAGGAAACCTTCGAGACGTTCTTAGAACAACGATTTAGTGGAGGCACGCCGACGCCGGTGTGGGATTTCGAGATATCACTCACAGCCCAATACGACGAGGACGACATCATCGTCTCCGTCTCCTTCGTCAACAAACACGGTGTAGAGTACCCCGACGCGCTTGACCCGAAGGGCGAGGAGTGGCGGGCGTTCTTCTTCGACGTCAACTCCAAAGTCTCCGTCGAAGAGACTCCGATTGAGCCGTTCGTCTCCGACGAGATCAGAAACGAGTACCACTACGACCCAGAGATGGACGGGCTCGGACGCAACTGTAGCGTCGAACGGACCGATCCCACCACTATAGAGACGGTGACCGTTCCAGTCCACGAGCAGCGGAAGTACCGTAGTCGAGAGACGCTCTCAGCTCCCTTCAGCGACTTCGCGTGGGGGACTATCGAGGCGCACTTGGACCGTATCTCTCGGGAGATGGCAGAAGCTCGGGAACAGTACGAGTCTATGCGCTCCGAAGTTCTAACCGACCGGAGCGACGAAGCACGCGAGAAATTCGACGAGAACTTGGAGGCGTTCGAGAAGGAACGACGGCGCTTCGACCAGGGCCGGAAGCTCATCCGAGACGACGTGGGTCACAGTCGGGCGGCGTTCAAATTCATGAACCAGACGTTCGACCAGATGGGCGAGAAGTACGAGGAGTGGTACCTCTTCCAAATCATCTACATCGTCATGGCCATCCCGGACGTCGTGGCTCAAACCGAAGATATCGACGCAGAGGACCACTGTCTGGACGAGGTTGACGTGATCTACTTCCCGACCGGTGGTGGAAAGACCGAGGCGTATCTCGGCCTCGTCGTCTTCACCGCGTTCCGAGACCGACTCCGAGGGAAGGCTCACGGGACGACCGCTCTCACGAAGTTCCCCCTCCGGCTGCTATCCCTCCAGCAACTCCAGCGCATTGCAGACGTCTTCGCGCAGGCGGAACTCATCCGCCGCCGTGAGTGTCCCGACACCGATGAGTTCAGCCTCGGGTACTTCGTCGGGAGCGGGAATACCCCGAACCAGTTGATGGAGACGGACGACGACGGAAACCTCACCGACAACATCAGTCTGGTGAAAGAGGAGGACAGTCGATACGCCGAAAAGTGGAAAATCGTTACGACGTGTCCGTTCTGTGGTAAGGACGCTGTTGAACTGGACGGCGACTACGACCGGATGCGACTCCTCCACATCTGCACGAACGACGCCTGCGACGAAGAGGAGCTCCCCATCTACGTGACGGACCGCGAGGTGTATCGGTACGCTCCGACGTTCGTGGTGAGCACGATTGACAAGATCGCCGTCGTCGGGATGCAGCGTCGTTTCCGTACCCTCTTCGGACGGTTGAAGAAACGCTGTCCAAAACACGGATTCTCGGGAGAGAACCGATGTCTAGTTGCAAACCGGGGATACTCGCGGTACAGTTGTGACGAAGACGTAGCGGACGTTGACCCAGTTGACCCACCGTCGATCCTGATTCAGGACGAACTCCACTTGCTCCGTGAGGAGTTCGGTGCATTCGATTCCCACTACGAGACGTTCCTTCAGGAGTGGGCCGACCGGGTCGGTGACGGCTGGAACATCAAGAACGTCACCGCGACGGCGACGATAAAGGGTGCCGAGAACCAAGTCCACGCTCTCTATTGGAAGGACGTGAACACATATCCATCTCCGGGTCCG
The DNA here is from genome assembly GCF_000730175.1 of Haloferax sp. ATB1. Lineage (NCBI taxonomy): Archaea > Methanobacteriati > Methanobacteriota > Halobacteria > Halobacteriales > Haloferacaceae > Haloferax > Haloferax sp. ATB1. The sequence goes on from NZ_JPES01000022.1 coordinate 8,335, forward strand.
CTCCTCAAACAGTCGTTCTACGCGTACGAGGACCCCCACCGACTGGGTCGTCGAATCGTCGGGTCAGTCCCACACAACGTATCACGAACGTACGCGTTGGTTGAGGTCCTCCGTGAGTACGCTGACGTCATCCAGCACTACCAGCGGAATCCGGACGAACTCTCGGCGGCGTTAGAGCGGGAACATCACCGCACGACACCGTACGGGGAGGTCGTCAACCTCGGTTTCCCTGACAACGATTCGGAAAGGCGGGACGCTGTTCTGGACATCTTGGAGTACTACGATACGCAGATCGCGTACAACATCCAGAAGGTAGACAGCGACCGTCTCCAGCGTGCCGTCCCCTCCATGATCAACCCGTGGCTGGAGACACGCGACGAAGAGCGCGACCCGCTGACCTCCGTAGTGATGAGCGGTGAGACCGGTTTCGATGTCGTTCGTGACGTATTGGAGCGTCTCGAATCGGACGACTCCGAGAACCCCGTGGACATAGTGAACGCGACGAGCATGATATCACACGGGGTTGACGTGGACACGCTGAACTTCATATCGTTCTTTGGGATGCCACGACAGACTGCGGAGTACATCCAGGCGTACTCCCGTGTCGGTCGCCACGTCACGGGTACCGTGTTCGATCTGTTCAACCCGGTTCACGTCCGCGACCGCTCCCATTACACGCGGTTCGACAGGTACCACGACTTCCAGGATCTCCTCGTCGAAGCGACCCCGCTGGAACGGTGGGCCGAGTTCGCGGTTAGCTGCACGATGCCGGGTATCTTCGCTGCGATGCTCCTCCAGTACTACGACGAGCAGCTCGAATCCTCCGTCGGACGTGTGTACCTCTACGACTCGTTCCGAGAGGCGCAGCGTGCAGGCGATCTTGACAAGGACGAACTCCTCGAATTCGTGAAGCGGTCCTACTGTGTCACGTCCGACCAGCGCCCCGAGTGGGCGGAGGACCGGACGGTAGATCTCTACGAGCGGAAAGTGGAGAAAGAGTTCGACGACATCTGGGAACGGTGCATGTCCGGCCACCCGAAGGACGGCTTCCAGGGATGGATCGGCAGCATGATAAAGCGTAGTGAGGACGACCGAGGACCAATGCGGAGTCTACGGGACATAGACGAACAACTCCCGATTGACGTCGATATGGGTACCGCACAGGTGCTGAATATGTTCGATAGGAGGCAGTAAAAATGACAGATTCAGAGATGAAACGCGGTCTGGCGCAAGTGATGTATCGATTCGGTCCCAAGTCGCTGTTCGACTACGGGCGACGGGGACTGTCGATGAAAGTATCCCGGTGGGAGACCGACAAGGTCGGCTCGCTCGACGCCAACTACGTCGCGGAACAGATCGCCACTCAGGCGTCCAGCTTCCGGAACGACGACGAGGAACCCTGGGTAGACCTTGACGTTGACGATGTGGATTTCCGCCAACCGAATCGAGTCGTCGGATCGCTCTACCCGCTGACTATGTACTGTCAGAATCGGAGCTGCCACCGGGTCGTGAGTAAGAAAGAGCCCAGTCACTTCGTCTACACCAACGGGGAGTGCCCCGAATGTGGCGGTGAACTCCGTCAACTTGCCTTCGTCCTTGTGCACGACTGCGGGAACATGATGTCGATCAACCCGCAACCCTGTAACAATCCGAACCACGGATACGACCACATCCACCTCAACAAGCAAAATATCAACAACCCGCTCTCGTGGTACTTCTACTGTGGCAAGTGTGGCGATTTCTGTGGAAATATGTCGAAGCGGTGTACCAAGTGCCACAAGGAACGAGTGTACTTCCGTCCAATAGCGAGCAACTCCGTCTACTACTCTCAGGGCGACGTCCTCGTCAACCTTCCAATCGACCAACGATACAGCGACGACATCGAATACGGGGAGAGTTGGGCCCGCATACTGATGGCCGCCCACCTCGGTGACTTAGACGACGTCGTCGAAGAGGAGGGGAAGACCTACGAAGAACTCGGCCGGATGACGACAGATGAACGCGACGCGAAACGCCGGGAGAAGCAGATAGAGGAACTGAAGGAGAAAGTGGGCGCGGAACAGGTTGAAATGATGATCGAGAGTGGTGTGGATCTCGGAGACGTCTTCGATGTCGCGGAGGACACAATAAAGGGCTCGACGCGAGAGGAGGTCGTCGAAGAGAACCGCGAACGTGTCACGCTCCCCTCTCAGCAAGACATCGACGGCGACGCAGATCAGGCGTACTCGACGCTTTCTCACGAACTCTTCACCTACCTTCGCTCGACTCGGGGATACGAAGGGAACATAGACACGACGGAGGGGATGGAGCGCCAACCCACTCCTCTGTCTTTAGACGGTCTCTTAGATCAGGAAGATTTCCTCGAATCGAATCCGGAGGCAGAGGTATACCCGGAAAAACTCCAGAAAGTGAACATCGCGTCGGCGTGGGTCGTGGACAATCTCCCCCTGCTGAACTATACGTTCGGGTTCACACGCGACCGCCCCGAACGGTCGCGGACGGACCTACAGCCGTTCCCACATCCCCGTGGTGAAGACAGCACCCCCGTGTACGTTGACCAAACCCCCTCTGAGGCCATCGTCCTCCAAGTGGACCGATCAGCGATCATCGAGTGGCTTGACGAGAAGGGCTCACTGCGTGGTGTCGAACGTCCCGATACAGACGATGAAAGTGACCTGAAGGAGTGGTTCTTGGAGAACGTAGACACCAACGAACTCCGTGACCAATACTCGCCCATCGAAGACGACCTCACACGGGAAGTATACACGCTCCTCCACTCTATGAGCCACGCGCTGATGCGGACGGCGAGCGGACAGTGTGGTCTCGATAGCAACAGCATCTCGGAGTACGTGATGCCGAGTATTCCCGCGATTTTCCTCTACGCGAGCAGCACCGAACACTTCTCCCTAGGAGGGATGCACACGCTGTTCAAGACGAGGATTCACCCCTGGGTGGACGAAACAATCGCGGACGTCCAGCAGTGCGTGTACGACCCGGTGTGTGTACACGAGGACGGTGCCTGCCACGCGTGCCTCCACATGAGTGAAGTCGCGTGCGAGAGCGCCAACGGGAGCCTCGACCGACGGTATCTAGTCGGCGACGACAGAGGTCGAATACCCGCGTTCTGGGAGTCTGAATACGTGTGACCGACGGACACGACGCGATCTGTACGAACTTCGCTGTAGTCCGCCAGTTCGACGACGTTGACCGTGTCGTCGCTATCAGAGACAACATCTTGGGTTTCGACCAGAGGGACGTAACTCGGGACGACGTAGATCGGGGGTTAGAAACACCGCTAACTACCCAAGAAGCGGCTGCACTCTTCACCTGTCTTCAGAAGAACGGAGCAGCGACTCAATCGGCGACCGACGAGCGAGGTTTTGCAGCCTATACTTTCGAAGTCGATCCTCTCGAAGTAGACCGAGTACTGACCCAGCAAGCCGCGGTGATTGCAGCAGAAGCCCGTTCCACCCCGACGGACCAGAACGACATCGTTGAGTTCGTGGCCACACTCCCGGGGGGATTCGAACCGACCTCCGCACGAGTCCGTTCGGTCCCCGACATCGCCTCTACGATTCGAAACCAGGTGTTCGACGCCGATTCGTCGGTACGAATCGCCAACCCGTACTTCGATCCATCACTCGAACTCGTGTCCGACCTTGCAAGTCTCCCTCGGCGGGGTGTCGAAACACACCTTCTGACCCGAGAAACCGCAGACGAGGAAGGAGACACACGAACGACACTCAACAAGATGTGGAACCTGATAGACGAGGAACACCGTGACAACTTTGAGGTGAGAGACCTCTACCGATGGGACGAGAAGCAGGGGTCCCAGGCGTTTGCGACACACGCGAAAATCGTGATCGTTGACGAGAGGGTCTGCTACGTCGGAAGCGCGAACCTGACCGATACGAGTCTCTCAACTAACTTCGAGTTCGGCGTCGTCGTCGAAGGCGACATCGTTGAGGGCGCTGCGACGGTGTTCGACGAAGTGTTCGAGTACTCTCACCCAGTTGATTTGCCGATATAATCGGTGATACTGCTCATGTTGTGGATTCACCGACTTTGCTGAAGCCATACTTCTGACCAATCGATTATAGAAGCACGGATCGATGAACGGCCCATGCCTGAACCGACAACCTGGCTTCGTGTGTGGATTACAGGTAGTGGCTTCGCGCATTGACGGGAAACACGGGATCGTTGAAGTCGTATTTCTGGAAGAGTCCGAGGAAAAACGAGTGAGCAAAAATGACAACTACGGGCGGTCGTACGTTCCGATCTTGTACGGCGGGACCTTGTCGGTCGCTTTCCCCGTAATGGTACACTGGTGCAAATGATGTTCAATGTCGAAATCACTGAGTTGGATTCGCGGGTGTTCGCTCACGACCGTATCCTCGTACTCACCGGTCGTAGCAGCACGGAGAGCATGTTCTTCTATTGCTTCTTTCAATTTGTGGTAGAGGTTCTCCATCTCGTGAACTGCATTCCACACAACGTCGAGGTTGTCCTCAACAAACGTCAATTCGTACGCAGAGGCCATCGCCCTCATACTTCTTTTCGACCGAGTACGCGTCACGTCTATATTGTACCACCTCCGATAAGTCTGTTTGACCTTGTATTCATCTGGGTTCAGGTGATTTTCGACACGCTCTATGAAATCGTCTAAGTCGTCCCCTTTCTCTTTGATCGCCTGCTCTAAGAGTGCACGCCAACTTCCAGCATAGAACGCTAACTGTGCGTCACCACGTTCTCTAATTAACCCATAGAGCTCATCTCTCATCTCCTCAGAGTCCTCAAAATGTAGAACTACATCTCCGATGGACACATTTCTTGACTCTTTAGTCAGTATCTTTTGGTGATCCGCTCTAAGGACCGAAACTTCGTCTGTGGGTCTGTAGTATAATTTCCCGCCCGTTTCCACTTCTAAAATGGTACACTTCGTCGTTGATGTAGTCTGCTCCGAAGCTGGTTCGTTTACCTGATTCCTGATCGGGTCCTGAGCGGGCGAGAGATAGTCTGGGTCAAAGGTTCGAACGATGTCAGCTAAATCGGATTCGCCTTTTCCACTCCTCAGGTCAACGTCGGATACTAGACTACTCTTCTCCCGGTTTCCTTCTTCTGGGACCGTTACGTCTATTCGTTCGGGACTTGGGTGTATCTGATCCGATTCGCAGGCAGTTGTGGTCGCTGACGCCGCCAACTCCCAAGTTGGAAACTCCGTAGCGTCTTCGAACGCTTCGTTGAGTGAGTTGACTTGACTCCGGAGTAATCTGAGTTCTGACGGATACGCGAGAACCACCAGATGTGGCGATATCGATAGTCGAAGTAGGTCTCTTTGGCCGTATCTCGGAGCACCATACAGCAAGACGTGGTCTACTGGTGTTGCAGATCGAACGCTTTTCGGACCGTGGATGTGCAAATCATCACCTAACTGTGAGTAGAGGTGGCCGTAGTGTGCTTGCAAGTGAGTTGCGATTGCTTGTGTCCCCCGCTCGGTGGGTGTGACTACCGCTACACTTTCCTCAGAATCTGCGATCGTCATCAGGTGAGTCACTAGTTGCCCCTCTTTCTTCTGGTCTTCAGGGATAGCTGGCCATTCGTCTCGTAATCTGTTGAGAGCGGTGAGAACGTCTCGATATGTACCTACAGCAGGAGCGGCATCTGGATCCGAACTGATGATGGATGCGTATCTATCTAACTGATTGAGACGGACGCTGATAGACCGACCCGTAGAATGGACCTCGCTTAATTCTATCGGGGCCAAGAGTTCTTCGAACTCTCTTATGGAATATCGAATCGAACTTCGAGCCTTCCAAAGTACGTCAGAATCTAATCTGTGAACCAACTTCTCGAAGTTGTATTGCTCGTTTTGAACCGACGAGAACAGCTCTTCAATCTTTTCACCACCGGGGACGTTGATTTCGACGTTAACACCGTTGACACGGTTCACGATCTGAGTGGAGACCCGATCCTTGGTACTTGACGGAGAATATCCATTTTGTAGCATAGAAACGCCTTGTCGCCGATGTTCGTCGGTATCTATAGCTCTCTCAAGTAATTCCAGTGGCCACGTCCAAACTATTGAGTCACTTTTCACAATATCGTAAAGATCACTTAGCGGGTCACTCGTGAAGTAGGCGATAGTAGGTACGTCGTTTTGCTGCCTCCAGGTGCGAACTTTGTCCAGCCTCTCTTGTGTGATTTTGACAGAGTCGTCAACCAAGACGCATGCTACTTTCTGACCTACGACGTCTGAAGGGATTCTCTTGCTAGTGTAAGAGAACAGAAATCTAGGGTGGCTTGCCCCGTTAGAGTTTGTGGTGACACGAGACAAATCACCGTTTGTATTAACATTCGCAACAGTCATTTCAACCTCACTGTATGGTTTTGTATTTCGACCCGATCCTATAGGAGGCTTCAGCCGTCGGAATTTTTCTCGAACGTCTGTGTCAGAACTCATGACAAAAATAATATCTCTATCAGTACCGGAAATCGACCAGAGCGCATCTAACGCTAATCGAGGGAGATGTTCGGCCTTCATGGTAGGAGTCACTATGCACAACTCCTCATTTTCGGCTAGAGCGTACCGGACCAACCCCGCATGCAGTCGTGTCGAAAAGGGCACGGTAATCGGTGCGTTGTCCGAATAGACCACATCATCGTCTAAAACGGGCCTCGGTATTGCAGATCGGCGAAACAATTCCGTGAAAGACACAAATGACACTTCATCTGAATGCTTGATATTCTTTTCTCCGGTACGCACTAGGCCACAGATCCACACCTGAATGAATCTAGAATTTCATAAATTTTGTACTACACAAAACCGGATACTTCAGAGATGGTCAAAAATGGCCAATATTCAGGTGTCTGGGTCACAAGTTCGTCCGCAACTTCTGCAGCGGGGACTCGAGGCTTTTGAATAGAGGCAAGAAACGAGGCCACGATTGGGTGTGGTATTATAGCCGACCAAGGGTTATTATTGGACTCTTTTGCCCCTTTCATTTTACGCATGGTCGCATTCAGGTACCCTGCATTCATTGAACCGTCATTTTTCACTTCCGGTGAGAGCGAATCGATATGCTTTCAATTCGTTCATAACATCAAAGGAGAAACACTCAGATCTGGGAGATTGAGATCGTCTATCGCCTCTTGAATAGCGATTTGGGATTTCCGTACTCCCTGAGATCTATGAATTTGCTCACCCATCAGCAGGATTTCGTGCCTCTGTGCATCCATTCGGAATAACATTGCTACATTGGAGTCGGCAGGAATGACGTTGGCTGCCTCCCGACAACATTCTCTTGAAAGTTCGAAGTCGTTCTCCTGCCAGGCTTTTTGCGCTTTGACCAGCGCTCGGTAATAGTCGGCGAGCATTTCTTGGTTGATGTTGATATCATACTCGTTAACGTCGATATCGACAGCGGTCAAGAATTCGTCAGTGTGTTCCACAACTAATACCTCGCGTGAATCACCTTTCTTGAGTTTTCCACGTGGAACTAACGTTGGAATACCGAAAATCCGACCCCTGCTGCCCTCTTCGGTCGTCCCGTCAACAACCATCTCGGCTCGCTCTCCAACTGCCGGGAGCGACCCAGTTTGAAGGCCACGAACAGAACACCGGAGACAATACGGTTCCACACTGCTAACGCCGAGAATAAGAGTTCCTTTGGAAGCCCATAGGTCCGGAGGAATCTCAACGGGGATCTGTTCTATTAGGATGACGTCGTCATCAGGTGTCAATTTTGAGGTCGGGATTTCGATTTCGTCACCAACATTTGGTCTTCTTTCTGGTGGTAGCGAATCGACACTCACGTGTACCCCTGCGGCAGTCACCGCTTTGACACCGAGTCGGACGTTTCCTGCTGGCCAATTGCTCCTTTCTGGAAGGAACACAGGAAGAGAATCGACGAAACACAATCGACCGTTTCGTGACTTGTAATCTTCGGCCGATATAAATAGCTCATCTCCAACTTTAGGGAGTCGTTTGAGTACATTTACACCTGCGACTACGAAGCCGTCATTTGCCTGAACGAAACCTACGTCTACCTTTTCTCCAACCAATTCACACCCACCAGGGATTACGATGGGAACTCCCTTGTAAGAACCAACACCATCTTCACCGTCTTGGTGAGTGACGTGGAGTCTGATTTTGTCTGAATGTTCGAGTGATCGGATGTCCGGGCACTGAGCGACCGTCCCCACAAGAATTGAAGTATTGACACCAATAATTTTACATTTGAGTGACTCTACACCCTCTGGAATCGAACCAGGGATCCAGACGGGGACGTCTCTCGTTAAGCACAATGTTCCCTTGTCTTCACGGTGAAGTACTGTCACTTCAACCACGTCCCCCACTTCTGGTCGGTCTGTCTTTCCTAATTTGCTTACATCAACAGTCAAAACACCGTCTGAATACTCGGATACTTTTGCCTTGAAAGGTTCAATTGACTCAAGACAATTCAGGGCTCCAGGAAGAACAGTCGGGAGACCGTCGCTAGTACCGTAGCCTACACCCTCCGTCACTTCGTGAAGTCTAACGTAAATCACGTCCCCTTCAGCAGGCCATACCGCATCAGGGAGAGCGCTTTGACTCGTGTGAAGGTGGGTATTGAAGACGTATTCAACACCGACACGCAGTACTACTCCTGGTTGGGCAATAACAGTGTCTGCATACACAGGTAAGTTAGAATCAACTGTGTACCCCTCCGTATTTTTGTTGTCGTCACTAGTTTGTTGAACATTCATTTCGACGACATCGCCTGGACCGATTACTTCAGATTCCAATTTCTCAAGGGCAGGAACACCAATCGCCACGCCCCGTCTTACTGCGACGATATCAACAGGGATCTTGTGGCCAGATAAGGCCCTCTTCAGTAATTTTGAGTTATGTAACCGAAGTGGTTTACCACCCTCGTATATAATGTGGTCTTGAGTGGAATCTGCCTCAATTTGCACTGTGCGTCCAAGATCGTCCGGTGAGGCAGAACCCTCGGTTAACGGTCTGAACTCGTCAATAAAACTGGATCCTCTCATCTTAGAATCCATCTCTTCAAGATACTCATCGGTAACGTAGCTCGGGTCGATACAGAGAGCCCACGCGCCGGTGAGTTTGATAGCGTTCACTCTTTTACCAACCACGTCTCGGGTGAGTGGACCAAGATTTACTTCTCGACCGCTGTCCGTCTTGAGTATCGCATTTCCACTACCACTGATTCTGGAAACAACTCCCTTGATTTCTTTGGCCTCAGAGGCCATACATCCAATCAACCAAATGAAACAATATAAATACTAATGATAATTGCCATCATTTTGAGTGGCACCGTCTAATTAAACCAGTTTGAGAAACAGTCAGACCGTTGAGTTAGTTGGTCAAGATGCTCGCAAAACCTCAGCGAGTGCTTTTCGACGGGGTTAGAAGAAAGTTGAGAGCGCGAGCGGACGGCAACGCGTTTTCAAGGCGCGTTCGTTTTTCGCTGTAAGAACGTATGTTGAGGTGCAATTGATCGGTCTTGTTGGGACCGTAACAAGACCTGTTACATAGATTTCAGCATGTTTTTGTGGCGTCGAAAAGCACCCTATCTCGTCAATCGGAGCAGTACAGGAGAGAGACGACGTGATTGGCAGCATCAGTTACTCAGGTCGCTTACCTCAACAGACGTATGAAGTCAAGTAACTAAACTCCGCCCCAACAAGGGCAGAAAGATACTTATGCGTGTAGGAAAAGGTTGGTAGTACACTTACTCTCACGTACTTCGTGTCGCACACTCGAACACCGATCCCCGAGGAAACACGGTAATGCATCCGGACACCCCACCAGACGAGTCTAATGTCCTCGAAAAAGTCGAAACTGCCCTAAAACAGGCAGTGAGAGAGCATTCGGACCTAAACTGGGAGTACGGAACTCGGATCAAGCGACAGAAGTACACGTACCTCGCGGTTGAGCACTTCACCGGTGGCGACGAGGCATTTCCGGTCACGTATAGCTGGTACAAGTTCGGGGCGGTGATGCCAGCAGCTCCGAAGTCGGGAACAATAGGCCCGGCGAGCACGCAGATGCCCACACCGGACGCACGTGAGTCGGGGATATTCACGGCGGCTTTCGACGACATCGTCGATTTCTACCGACGGAGTGATTTCACACCCGGGTTAGACCAGGACTCGTGGTATGCGAGCGATCTGGACTTCCTTGCTACATTCTACGGATCGCATGCGCCAGAAGAATATCGGGACTTGTACTTGGGGAACGTTGCGCTCCGACAGCACCTTGATTCCGTCTTAGAGGACGTTCGAACGGCCCGGCGGGCATCCTCAGTAGACCGTTCGGTGTTTGGAATAGAACAATACGAGGACGTCGGACGTGCTGCTGCTCGAATCCACCTCGGCTTGGTGAGTGTCGACTCCCTGAGTCAGACTCTCGACGAAGTCCGAGAGTTCACGAATCTGGTAGAGGACGCGTTTCTCGTCCTCAGTCAGACGCGGTCATCAGAAGTCACGGAGTCACAGGTGGCCGCGCTAGAAGAGCTGAAGCAGGTCTACAACGAGTGGATCTGGGAGTATCCCGCCCTCTTGATGTCGAAAGAGACTGCAAAGGGTCCGAACGCTCCGACCTTACGGAAGTGGTCTGCCCAGAAACACTTCTCTGTGGAAGATAACCTACAGAAACACATCGACAGTGTCAGTGAGTCGTGTGTGGACGCTGGCCTAGTTCCGGGTTCAGCTCAGTACCCAGAACACGACGACGACGTGGAAAGAATCGGTCGAACGGCCGCGCTCCAGGCGATGCGTCGAGATGGATGAATTCGCACCTGGTGGGGACGTAGAGGACGTGTTCACCGATACCTGCGTGTTGTTCGCTTACGCTGTCGAAGGGGAGAAAGGCGCAAGAGTACTCTTCGAAGAGTCAACTTTCGACAAAGTCGCCAGCGAGCGCATCAAGCGCGAGTTCGTCTCGGTAGCTGATCGACACCAAGATATCCACCGCGAGCTCTTGGAGTTTGCCGCGACAGACGATCTGGACGAGTACGAGCCCACTGACCTGCACCAGAAGAATGACGTTCGATACGTCATCGACCTATACTCCGACCTCACCGAGATGGATGACGTTGAAGTGGTTCGTCGATTGAACGAGTTGATTAATCGACTGGAGAAGGCGAGAGACGAACTCTTCGAAACCGACGGAGTCCTCACTGTCTTGGCCCTTGATGGGTCGATGCTCAGTTAGTTGGCCAGCTACGTGGTGTCGTCGAGAACGAGGCCGATATCAGAGTTCTCTGTGATGCAGCCGTGTGGAGTCGAAACGGCGGATCGGGTACATTCCTCACTGAAGACACTGAAGACCTCTTGGGAAGCGACGAGGACACAGGAAGTACTCTAAAAGGTGGTAACGCCGATGAGAGCGGTGATGGTCTCTCCGACTCCTTTGCGGATTTCTTGGGCTCAGAAGACAAATCCGTACCGGAGCGAATCAACGACCAGATAGTGAGTCGCTACGACACGGACTCAGCATTACAGATTCTTTCCATAGACGACTTTCTCACTATCGAGGCTGAGTGAGTGGTTCTCACCGAGACTCAGCAACGATCTGTCTAACCATCTCTCGTGCCTCGTTCTCTGACAGCCCTTCGAGTTGTACATTCGTCAGTGCGTGATTGAACCGCCGGGTCGTCTCGTCTATGACACGCGACGGTTCGTCTGCAAGCTCGTCACACATGGCTCGGACGGCGGGTTGGTAGCGCGCGAACCAGCGGTCGAACACCTTGTTGACCATCGTCTGGTTGGTAAAGACCGCGTCAGTCGTCGAATAATCGTCGCCACGCGAAGTGAGCTCCGCGATCCACCAGAGCCGGTGGATGGCGTTCGAGTACAAGTCGGAGCCTGCACCGAGGAACTTCTCTCTCATCGCCTCCTCGGAGCGATACTCCCAACGGTGCCGGACGAGATCGGGATATTGGACGACTGCTAGCCAGTGCCAGAGGCCCGGGTCTCCGGCAGTTCGTCTCGTGATGTCGAGGGCACGGTGAATCTCTTCGGCGAGTGAGCCATCTATTGCTGTCTCGTACTCGGGGTACTCCTCCAGAACCTCGGTTACTGCGGTATCGATCCTGTCGAGGTCACCCGTCGGATGCCCCGGTATAGGCTCTACGTACTCGTTCAGCTGTTCGTCGGTCAACGTCGCCTCGCCTTTCATGAACGACTCGCCCACGAGGCGACGTCCGTCTTCGGTCAGTCGGTATAATTCTGTCTCGGTCACGTTAGATCTGGAGGCCCTCCTCCATGAGATGGATCAGTTGCTCTCGGGGGTTTATGTACTCCTGAAGTTCGCTATCGACCCGCTGTATTACGTGGGGGAGAGTTTGCGGGTCAGAGAGGTCGTCCCTGAGACGGCGAGTCGCTTCTGATACGTCACTAGTATCGTAGAGATTCCGAGCAAACGTCTGGAGCACCATCTCCTGCCACTCGTGTTCAACCTCGCCCTCAACGTCTACAGCACTCCCAGCACGAACAAGCAGTTGCATCCATACACCGTAGCTCACTTGATCGAGTATCACGTCACGCATTCGAGCCTCGGCCCCGACAGATCCTCTACTCTGTAGTACCTCAGCAATACGGGGATGGTCGGAGTTGATCCACAATTTCGGACGACTCTCGTTTCGGAAGTCGAGGTAGTATAGCTTGTTCCCGTTTGGGAGGTGAGCATTTTGTGAGAACTGAACTCGCTCACCGTCGATGGCCGCTCGCTCTTCTTGGTCGTGGCCGTCGACGACGACGTAGTACAGCGTCCCACTGGCGACGCGGAAGTTCTTCTGGTCGGCGTAACCACCCGGTTCTCCTCCCGGATGAGCTTCGGTGCGAACGAGATACGGGCGCAGTTCGACAGTCCCTCGGACTGTATCCTTCGGGATCTCTATTCTGACGTCGTATTCACCGGGCGTGGTAGGTGCTTCGGAGATGACTTCCCGGTCACGATAGATCGTCTCGTGACAGCGGATGGTGACGTAGAGTTTGGCCGGAGGCTTTGTCTCTTCATCTTCTGGAAAGACTGCCTGTACCGTCTCCTCAGGTAGTCGAAGCTTCCCGTGGAGAGTAATCGTGTTCCAATCCGGCTCTTCACTACTGTCAGACGACGATACAGCCGATGCGAGGTCAATCTCTGTCTGTGATGGATTCAGGTCGATCGCCTTCCGGTCCCTCTCGTCAACAGTGAACGAGTCCAAATCGAAATCTACACCCTTATCCCAGTAGCTGAACGGAAGTGTCGTAGTACGGTGTCGTTGAGAGTGTCTGGTCACGCTTGATCCTCCTCGGGAGTCTGTAGCTCTGCAAGTATCTCTAGTTGTGTTGCACCGACATCACCGTGAACTAAGTCAGCAGGTTCGTCGGAATAAGAACGGCCCGAGAACGAGAGTTCACCGACGTCTTCGTCGGCGACGAGGTGAACAGATCCATCTTCGTCCGACACGGTTACGCCGGATTGTTCGATTTCGACGTAGTCGATTGGGATGTCATCGTAACGGGAGCCGTCCTCACCAACTCCGGTGAGTGAGATGTCGGCACTCCACCCGCCGAACTCTTCTGGGAGTACTTTGATTCGACCAGAGATCTCCCACGCGTCGCCGTCGAAGTGGGACGAACTGTTGATCTCGAAGACAGGGTCGGCTGGCGAGGTCGTGGATCGGGGATTTCCGCTCCCGTGGATTGGGAACCGGTTCAGAACGTTGTCGGAGAGGGAGTCGCCGTTGCTGCCCTTCGATATCAAGTGGCGGAGGCCATCACGCAGTGTTCCGAACATATCGTCGAGAGCCATCCTGAATCCACGCTGGTACTGCTCACGGAGGTTCTCAGTGGACTCCCACTCGTCGTGCTCGGGCGGTTCGGCGAACCGCAGGAATCGGTCGATCTCTCGATCACTATCCGAGGGGGTCCCTTCTGATCGCGCTTCGCCGGCGGCTAGTACGCCGAAGAAGTTCCGGTCACCGTAGGCGACACGACTCTGGTCGTAGTACTTGACAACCATCCCCGCTCCCCGGAAGAGTGCGACGTTATTCAGGTACGAATCGTCGTCTGCAGGGGATGCGAGTCGAGCCGACAAGCGAACCGTACCGTCGGGAGTCTCGGCCCCATCGGCACGAGGCGGGAGATTGACCGGGATATCGAGTCCAGCGACGTCTCCAGGGTCTACTAACGTCTGAGCGTCCGTAGTTCTCTCCTCGTAGGCCTCTACGAACGGTCGAATCGCCGGGACGCTCTCGACGTCGGCTGTCTGTATCTCGTTGGGTGTTTCGACCGTTATTTCGAGATCACCCCGATAGATCGCTGGCCAGAAGTACTTGACAGAGGCGTCAACGAACTCTTGTGCGAGCTCTTCGACGTCCGGTCGTTCGTCCCGCGTTGGATCCTGGAACTCGACGACCATAGCGCTCGTTCCGCTGACAGACGGTCGCTCCACGTGCAGTTGTTCTGCGAGCCACGAGGCGCGCTCTCCCCATATGGATTCTGGACGAGGGCCGTCGTCAGTTTCGATTGGCTGGCAGAGCCATCCCGCACCTTGGTACGTCGTATTGTCCTCTTGAAGTTGGTGTGTGGGGAACTTAGAACGGGCGATAAGACGGGGCGAGTCGTTTTTGCCTTCACCGGCGAGATGCGAATTGAAAACGACTGTCGAGGCTCCCGAGAACGTCCAGAGTACCGACTTGCCGAGGCCGTACGAGCCACCTGCGGTGTCGTCTTGCTTACTGCTGTAGAGTTCATCGCGCACTAGCGCGGCGTAGTTGGAATCCCCGTCCCAGCTTCCCGTCAACCCGGTTGTGTTTCTATCTTCGACGACGAGGAGTCGGAGCTCGGCATCGGGGTCGTTAACTCGTTCAACGACTCGTTCGTAGCGATGCCCGTTGTGCGTGTCTGCGACCGCTTGCATCCGTTCACCGAGTCCATCTTCCCAGCCTAGTCCGTTGAGAAACTCCTCTTTCTCGTCACCGGTGAGCGTGACGAAACGGAACGTCACTTCGACCGGATCACCGTTCGGGAGGCCCTGATCGTTCGCGTTTTGAAGGACCTCACGGACGAACGCCTCGGCATCGTGGTCTACGGCGTGTTTGGTCGGGTCGTCGCCGTAGCGTGGTGCTCCTGGCCCACCACTGAAGAAGAACCACTCGGTTGCTTCGTTGATTTGAATCTGTTCTTGGCCCATATTATAAACCGATATACTCGTACGAAACTATGACCTCCTAGTTAGTATTACTGTTACGAGTTGGTGACTCCCACCAGTGAAAACGGGGAGATGTTCTAATCGGGTGACACTGACGGCCTCTCGGCACGGAGGGAGGTAGTCAGGACGGCTTCGTTGCCGAACGCTTATGTGACGATACGCAGGAAAGTGGGTTATGAAGGTAGCTGCAGTGGATTTATTCTGCGGTGCTGGCGGACTCAGTTATGGCCTCCAGCAGTCCGGTGTTTCGGTCGTCGCAGGGATCGATCAGGATCCGGACTGTAAGTACCCGTACGAACAGAACATAGACGGCGAATACGTACGAGCAGACATCCGCGCGCTGGCAAAGAACCCTGAACCAATCGCACAGATGTACCCGTGGGATACGAACCTAAAGGTCCTCGCGGCGTGCGCCCCTTGTCAACCGTATTCCACGATGGGGCACTCGAAGGGGAAGGACCACGAGGATCATAACAAGTGGGGGCTGCTTAACGAGGTGTCACGGATCGTCGAGTACGTCGAACCAGATGTCGTCGTCACCGAGAACGTACTTCAGGTGAAACAGGAGGATGGCGTATACGACGCGTTCATCGAGAGTTTAGAATCCCAAGGCTACCACGTCAACAGTGACGAGAACAAGAACGTCTACGGCCCCCAATACGGGATCCCACAGAAGCGGAAGCGGTGGGTGGTTATGGCATCCAAGCGAGGGCCAATCTCTCTGCCTGAACCCCCGGTTCAGAGTGAGGACGACTATCCGACGGTAAAAGACACGATTGATTACCTGCCATCGATCGAAGCAGGCGAAGTCAGTGACGAAAACGACGTGCATAGAGCACGTTCTCTCTCGGAAAAGAACCTAGAGCGTATCGATAATATGGTGCCTGGTGGGGACTGGACTCTCTGGGAAGAAGAGGGTCTTGACCATCTCCTCGCGAACTGCCACCGGAAGGCGAGTGGACGCTCTTACAAGGCACCCTACAGCCGAATGCGGCCAGACGAACCCTCTCCAACGATCACGACCCAGTTCTACAATTACGGAAGCGGTCGGTTTGGACACTACGATACGGATCAGAATCGGGCACTCTCGCTGCTCGAGGGGGCACTGCTGCAGACGTTCCCAGAAGACTACGACTTCTACGACGAGTGGGAGGACGTTGGTGTGTCGAATCTGGGCCGGTTGATCGGTAACGCAGTCCCCCCGAAGCTCGGAGAGTTCATGGGTCAAGCAATCTTCTCGCACGTCGGCGCGACAGTGCCGTCTGTTGAGTCTACCGTCGCTGACGACTGAGTGAGAACTGATGACGTCTGAGGTAGAGCGCCGGTTTCGGACGAACCTGCTCGAATGGGGCGAGGAAAACCGCCGTGAGTACCCATGGCGAGAACCGAACCGAACACTGTACGAGGTATTCGTGGCTGAGTTCTTCCTAACTCAGACCCCTGCTGATAACGTGGCGGCGGTTTATCCGGTGTTTCTGGAACGGTTCCCTACGTTGGATACGATAGCGGAAGTTAGTGAAAACGAGCTTGTCGAAGTTATCGGACCTCTTGGATTCCAAAACATGCGCGCAGAGGCACTGAAGCAGATCGCCTTGACACACGACCACCTCCCTAACGAGCCAGAACCGCTGATGGAACTTCCACGAGTAGGCAGGTACGTGGCGAACGCCACGCTGTGCTTCGTCCGTGGTGACCGGTTGCCGGTACTTGACAGGAACGTTGGGAGGGTGTACAGTCGAGTATTTCGAGATACGTGGCCCGATACAGACTCTGAACAGCTGACTTTCACGAAGCGACTGGTACCTGACGAGGCCCGTGCGTACAATCTTGCTCTCCTTGATTTCGGTGCACTAGTCTGCCAGACAGCACCGCTGTGTGAGCAGTGTTTCGCCAACGAGTACTGTGTATACTTCCAAGAATTGGTAAGTCGTTCGTAGTGTTGCAAAATCGCTGGCAGCGGTTCTCGGGACGGAGTGTGTCTCTTGGCTGCCACAGTCACTATAATTAAAAACAGCGTGAGTCAGATAATGCTCGATTATCAGTTTTAGATGGAGGCATTAAAATGAGTCAACGTCTAAGCGAACAACAGTGACAATCTACGCGGACTCTACACGGATGTGCTCTACGCGGAGTTCTCTCAGTGTCACCCAGGCCGCTGAGTATGTACCAGGTGGTCTTGCGTGACTACGGACGATGAATCGACACGCGAAGAGCCGCTCATCCTCCATTGTTTCGCGGACTACGGAACGGAATCAGAGGTTCTCAATGACTTCGGGAACGTGATTCGTGTTGGAATCGACCCCAAGGACACGAACGAGAGTACGCCAATCAAAGCGGACGCTCACATTGAGGACAAGGAGTGGGACTTCCCCATCAAGGACGACGTCAGGTTCGATCTTGGAGTGTTCCACCCGGTCTGCTCACGGTGGGCCGCGACGACGAGCATCTCAGGGAATCCCGATGAGCATGAGGATATGATCCCTAGCGCACGGATACTCGCTGAAAAGTACTGCGACCACTACATCATCGAGAACGTTCCGCGCGCACCACTCAAGAACCCCGTCGTGTTGAACGGGCGAATGTTCGGTATGCCCATTGAGTAC
The DNA here is from genome assembly GCF_000730175.1 of Haloferax sp. ATB1. Lineage (NCBI taxonomy): Archaea > Methanobacteriati > Methanobacteriota > Halobacteria > Halobacteriales > Haloferacaceae > Haloferax > Haloferax sp. ATB1. The sequence goes on from NZ_JPES01000022.1 coordinate 26,143, forward strand.
AAGCGCGCCTTCGAGACCTCGTTCAAGGTACCACAGCCACCCCGCGAGCGGAGGTTCCTGACGACAGATGGGCCTTCCGACAAAGCAGAAACCTCGTCGTTCTATTTTTCTGAGCGATCCAGAGAGTGGTGGGCGGCGGTTAAAAACTACCCACCAGGCCCGTATCCGAAGAGCCATCTAGCGAAGAACGCGATTCCCGCACCGTTCATCTACTACCTGGTTCGGCAGTGGTTGATGGTGTACGAGGACGAACAGGGCGTCTCAGAGGGACGCGTGGATTACTCCGACTACGACGAGCGAATGGACCGCAAGCGCAAGAGTGAGAGTAATCGCAAGCTAGACGAGTTTTGACGCTCGACAAAACGAATCTCCGGTACGAACAAGTGGGTCGCCGGTTTCGGTTGAAGGTACAGTCTGATGAGTGAGAAGGAGTGCCACGTGTATCTGAACCATGAGTCAAACACGTCGTACGTCGGGGACCCGTTCGCTGGGGTTCCCATTTCCCGCGAAATCGTCGAATCTGTCGCCGCTCAGTACCACGTGGAGACGGATTCTCTCGCGAGAGCTTTACGAGAAGTACGGAGTACCTCTGTCGTAAATGTCGAGACTCTCTTCACCGGGTTTGACCCTCTCCCAGTGGGACGGAGTGACGACGGGTTGTTATACGTACTAGCCGAGGCGGATGGGTGCTGGGACGCTGCTGCCGAACGAATCGGACTCTCAGAAGACGGCCACGCCGCCGCCGCAACCGCCCACGACAGGCAGGTCAGGGCGGTGGTTGGAGACAGAGAAGTCGGAGGCGGTAACGGATTCGTTGTTTCGTGTTCGGAGTTCCCCACAGATGCTATAGACGACATCATCACGGTGGTTGAAAGAACCAGACTGACGAATCGTCAAGCGACAACGTGGATTCTCTCACAATACGTCCCCGGTAGTGACGCAATCGCCCGGATACTCTCAATACCCGAGTCACTTGTGCAGTCGGAACTCGCTACAGTCGACCGGACTACGCGGCAAAGCTTAGAGCAGACACGGACTCTTGACGTCCCTGGACCACTCACCCGACTCAACCCGGAGCCTCAGTCGATTAAATGGATGGGACTCAAGTGGTCAAGATGGTTCAACCTTCGAGATTGGCAAACACTCCGTGACGAGCTGCCACGTCGTCCGGGTCTCTACAGAGTTCGACACACGGAACTCCCCGGTTTGATGTACGTGGGGGAATCGGGGTCGGAAGGAGGCGTTCGACAGCGGGTAGGTATCGACCTGCCAGCTGGGTTAATCGAATCAACTCCACAGACTGGAGACCGACATGGTGCGGCGCGGCTCCTTCGGCAAATCACCGAGATAGTTGGAGGTGAGATGGAGGTCTCTGTCACGACACCACCGATATCGTCGGAACAGAGGCATCGCCGCGCAATCGAAGCCACACTGTTGGCGATTTGCCGGCGGGAAACCGGCTGGACTCCTATGGTCCAATTGAACCGAGAGCCCGCGGAGCACGTGGGAGGGTCTCATGGAGAATTGCTCCACGAGCTACGAGACATCGCAGAACGGTCCTCGTTTACTGTGCCGTCGTGGCGGCCTTGGCGTGACGTGACCGCCTCGGACTGGCTGGGGCTCAACTGGACCGAGAGCCGTCCGCTCTCTGAGCGAAATATGATCGACAGTAGTGGTGTTCACGCGTTTCGGCTGTGGCGGAAGGACCAAGCGGGAGAACAGTGGGACCGAACACTCGAAGAGGTCGGGACGACAGGATCGATAGAAGGTCGCCTCTTCACTCTACATAATCAGTATGGAGACGAAGTACGTTTCTCTGTCGTCAACCTCAACGGGCTAAGTACCGACACACGGCGGCGGTCCCGTGAACTCAGTGAAGTCCGCTACGACCTCATCGGTGCACATTACTTGGCAACCGGTGCTCCCCCTGAGGCACAGTTCTGACCTTAATCGGGCAACTCCACCGACAACACACTGCACACATTTATGTCGGCGCGGGAGATTTGTGCCAATTATGAATCGTAGCGCACATTTCTCCGATATGTCTGCTGCCATATTCGCTAGTGCCGGTGAGGTGTTGTGATGAGCGGTAAGTGGGGATTCACGACATCCAGGCCGACTGATGCTCGTTACGGTGACGACGTCGCAAAGTACGCGATGTCGCACGGTGAGCCTGGGCTGAAGACCTTTGTTCGTGAAGTGTTGCAGAACTCGAACGACGCGCGGTTGGAAAACGACCAGCCGGCGCGGGTAACGTTCAAGTTGGAATCCTTACGGGGCGACGAGGCAATAGAGTACCTCAGAGCACTCGATATCGAGACATGGTCCGAGCACGCCAATTTAGCGACAGACACAAAGAGCGGAAAACACATCGCTGAGGCGATCAAGCGGATCAAAGACAACGAGGAGATCCGTATCTTAACTATCGAAGACGAGAACACAGAGGGCCTCCTCGGTGAGGAGAACGCCGACGAATCAAACTTCACCGCGCTGGTCCGTGACGTGCTATTCAGCAGTAAGTCGGGGGATACCGCAGGTGGGAGTTACGGTCTGGGGAAAGCCGTCCTCTGGCTGTACTCGGGCCTATCACTCGTCATGTTCAACTCAACGCTGAGCGACCCCGAAGCGACAGACCAGTCCCCCCGGTTGATCGGCCGGACACGTTTGCCGACGCACAAGTCGGAGGACGGCGATACGGTCTACCAAGGGCACGGTTGGTACGGCAATCTGAACGGAGACGAGGAGGGTGCGAGGCCGGAGTCCATCTGGGGAGATGAAGCCGAATCGATAGCGAATCGCCTCCAGTTGAGTCGTCCGGATGAACCGGGAACGAGTATCCAGGTCGTGGATTTCCGCGTGCCCACAGCGGAAGAGCGACTCGACGACGAAGAGTTGGCAGACCAGATCACGGAGATGGCAATCGAGTGGTTCTGGCCGGCAGTTTATCGTGGTGATTTGGAGGTCGCAGTCGAAGTGGAAGGTGAGACGAAGCAAGCAAGCATCGACGAGTATCCTCGGTACAAGCCCTTCACGAGCTGCTTGGACGACCGTGATGACTCGGTCAGCCAGTTGGACGACCCCGGGGATGTCGCCAAGGCTGAGATCGCACTCGACGTCCCCGAAAAACGCGACGGTGGTGGCGGTGCAGATGGCCAACTCGACTTGCTGGTTCGACGTACAGATACTGGTGAGTATAAGCATCGGAACGAGGTGGCGTTCGTCCGAGGTGCGGGGATGGTCGTTGAGTACTACGACCGAGACCGAGTCGTCGTCGGGAACCAGGCCTTCCACGCTGTCCTCCTCGGTGGACGTGCGCGGCCATGGGGCAGTGATGAGAGTCCGGGGGACGCAGACACTATCGTGGAGGAATTCTTGACCGCTGCAGAGCCACCGCAACACGACGAGTGGGTGCGAACGGAGACACTGGCGAACAGCTACTCTCGGGGGTTCCGGACTGCAGTAGAGGGTATCAAGTCTGACGTAACCGAGACGTTACGTGGACTCGTCGCGCCCAACGTTGATAGAGGTGCGACCGGACCCCAGCGTCTTGGGAACCGGTTCAAGATCGGGAACGAATCACGAGGGGGTCGTTCAGATCGTGAGTCACCGAGTAGTCAGCGTGTCACCGGAGACACGAACATCTCGTTCGACGAGGTGTATACACACTGGTCGTTCAACGGCGAGGTGGAGCCTTTGAGTGATCGTAACGAGATACGGGCTGTCACCGTCTCACTGATTCGGATGGCAGAGGAGAGAGCGACTACGGACCGTCTTCCCGTACAGAATATCTCGTCAAATACTGCTGGGGTGTCGATTTCACTTCCGGAGCAGAAGGGAGTCCAAGTGGGACGGTTAGAGCCAGCTCCTGGGACATCGAAGGTCTCCTTCGAGGGCGTGTCGACAAAAGATCACAGGCAGGTCGAGACCAGGATGAAGGTGTCGGTTGACGTAGCAGAACGGAGGGACGAGTAATGGCGACTGTCAACGGGGAGGTCGAAGGAGCCGAACCAGACGAAGAAGCGGAAGAAGAAGTCCAGACGGGTAGCTTAGTTAGCCAATCTCTTCCCCACGAGTATCATGAAGAGGCACTCGAATTCGATGTCGAATCATTCCATCTAGATGGTGCCCCTCTGGGTGATAGAGGAGACCTCGACGAGGACGATAAATTCCTGTCGCTAGTGGACGAAGGTAACTGGGAGACTCTGGAGTTGGATGGTACGGTTACCGTCCATCAGGATACTGTTGAGGAAGTCTTCCCGTTCAACGAGTGGGAAGAGACACCGGGTCGTCTCGCACTGGTGAAGGAAAATCCCCTCGCAATGACTCGAGACCGGCAAATCCTCGCCGACTCACCACTAAATGGCGGAAGCCACGAGTTTACCTTGTGCATCAACCGTGACGACCACCGTGGACGAGTGAAAATCAAGCCGTACCTCACCAGAACGGAGAAGGGCGGCTCTAGTGGATCGAAGCACGCGTCCAAGGTCGGCGCTCGGGTCGCTGACGGGTTCTCGTGGATTATTCGACTCGACGAGAGGGATGATGGCGGGAGTCTTCTCATGCCGATCATTGAGGACTTCAGCGACTACGACAGTTTCCCTAACGAGAACCACATCCACTATCTCAGCTTAGAGGCGCCTCGTAACCCACAGTTATATCTGAACAGGGAACACCCACAGGTGGTTGAAGTTCTGAAAAACACGGGGTCTACGGGCGGACCACCGCGGCTACGTGACGTACTTTACGATTACATCGAGCACTCCGTCTGGACGCAGCTTCTGATGCAGACAGCACACGACACGAGTCCCGACACGGGCGAACCAGAGTATGGCTGGCAGGAAGACGTATTAGACATCTTCTTGGACGATTTGTACCCGGACCTTGATGATGAAGAGGCAGCGATTCAACTTGCCGAGGACGTTCGGAGCCACGTGGATATCCCAGACCTCGTTCAGCGGATCGAACGTGCGGTGCATCAGCATTACAACATTCCGTCCGATACGACGAACCTGATCGAGGAGGCGATCCAAAGTGACGACTGAACTTTTCCACCTGCAGAGCGCAGCCCATCCGATGATCGACAATCGATTCCTCGCTGGCGAGCGAGAACTCACAGAGGACGACCTCCGTCCGTACTTACAACCGCTCGGTCGGTCCATAGACTTGAGTCCGGTTGACGAGCGGATTGAGGAGATTCGTGCTGACGACGACATCCAGGCCCAGGACTCGATTATCGACGCCGAGCTAGCACCGACACTCCACCGTACACTCGATCTGACACGTAACGAGGCGGCAGACGCCGGGCTGTGGCACTTCCTCTGTGTCGTTCGGTTCCCTGAGTTCGTTCACTACCGGTGGGACCACGTCTTCAACCCAGAGAGTCCGGGTAACATGGAAGAGAAGTTCCTGAAGGCTGGGACCGACGCCTACTCTAACGCACTTCACCGAATCTGGTGGGGTGCTGAGCTCACCTACGAGGAAGGTGAATCGGGAGAAGTAGAGGATCGGGACTACAGTAGAACGAAGCAAGTCCTCAGTTTCCAGGAGCTCGCTAACGATATCCTGGACCACGACTTCGCGCGGTACACCCCCGTTACACATGCCTGTGGTGATCTCCTCTGTCACGACACACTGAACGATATCAAGGAAGAAGGTACGTACGACGACCCACCGTCTAACAGTAACATCGTGAGCCGGACGACGACGCTGCTCCGGGAGGAACTGACGGTTCGACGTGTGGAGACGATGGAGGATGACGACATCGTGGAGACGATAGAGGACCTCCGTGACGACGTGATGCGTCTAGAGGCTGGCTGGTCGTAGCGCGGGTCTCATTTTCTCAGCTAATATCGGGTTACACAATCACACGTCTGCGTTCCCGGAGAATTCTAACTCGGTTGACGGGATTGTGTGGTTGAAAGACAAAGTCCGGGAAGGTAACCTTGTGGAGTTGTCGACAACCCCGACATCCGTTGTTGCGCTGCCGGTTGAAGCATACGAGGTTTCCGCAGGCAAGGCCGGGATTGAGAATGTCGGGAGCGACTCTTCGCCGCAACGAGTGCTTGGGGAGGGAGGGGTGCGTCCAGTGTAACGAGACGTACAGAGGCAACCCCAGAAACAACTCCTCAGACAGGGGGGTACGTCCAATGTAATTTGCTGAGCGTCTCCGTCACTCCACACTTCGAAAGGGCCCCATTCACCCGACTCTATATCCAATACGGTACCGGTTGAATAGGCCGCTACTTAGTACTTTCCACGGGAATAGGCGTCGACTGAACTCTCTTCGGTCTTCGAGAGTGTACACTGGACGCACCCCCCTCTCCCTCCTATGTGAGAACGAACTGTTTGTCAGTAGATGCACCCCTCTCTCATTGGCGTCACTGGACATGGGGGTTATATGTAGTCGCCACCGAGAGATCACCCATGCGAGAGTTCGGCGAGGAGCAGACAATCTTCGACGATATGGACGTGTTGAACCCAAACAAGGGGTACCGTCCTCGTGAGCTTCCAGAGCGCGAGATGGAACTCGACGAACTCCACAGTGCTCTCCGTCCCGCCACGTTGGGGTCAACGCCACTCAACGTATTCGTCTATGGCCCCACTGGGCAGGGAAAGACGGCCGCAATCAATCTCAAAACTCACCAACTACAGAGTTTCGCCGATGAGCAGGGAATCGACGTCACTGTGGTGAACGTCAAATGCAAAGGGCTGGACAAGTCCTACCATCTACTCACCCATCTGGTGAAAGAACTTCGAGGCCCCGGTGCTGAGCTTCCGAAAGGACACCAGAAAAAGGCGCTCTTCCAGATGGTCACGACGGAACTCCGCAGAATTGGTGGCACAATCATCGTGATTCTCGACGAGATCGACGCCATCGGCGACGACGATTACGTACTGTATGAGCTTCCTCGACTCGAGCTTGATGACGTCCGACTCTCGATCATCGGAATCACGAACGACCTGCAGTTCCGGGAGAACCTGAACGCAGACGTCCGCTCTTCACTTGGAGAAGACGAGATCGAGTTCTCACCCTACAACGCGAACCAACTCCGCGCGATTCTCGCTCGCCGTGCAGCGAAGGGGCTCACAGATACAGAGTTCGTCGACAGGGCTGCTGAAGACTCCCGCCCTACTGTCGCGACCAACGGAATCGACGACAAAATCCTGGTCAGTGATGTACTCGAACCAGACGTCATCCCGCTGGCAGCGGCTTTCGCGGCAGCCGATTCCGGGGACGCTCGCCAAGCAATCAAGCTGCTCTTCCGCGCCTGCCGACTCGCCGACGACGCTGGAGAGCAATCCGTGACCGAACAGCACGTTCGTGATGCACGCGATTACATCGAACGGAGGGCCGTCGAACGAGGAATCCATTCCCTCCCAACACACGCGAAAATAGCACTCATGGCCGTCACGTACTACACGGTTCGCGACGACGCAACGTGGATAGAGACGAACAAGCTCTACGACTACCACAAACAGATCTGCGCTCAGTACGGCGTTGAGAGTCTCTCTGACCGACGCTACCGGGAGAAGCTGAATAACCTCTCACACTCGAACATCCTCAAGAAGAAGACCACTGGCCGGGGACAGGGCAAGGGCGTTACGAACCGCTACTCACTCGCTGTCGGCATCGAAACCGCTATCGAGAACCTCCCCAACTCAGACGACCGGCTTGGCGGCGGCGCTGATGTCATCCGGGATATGGCGTCGTGAAAATTCTGCCTCAACCCCTCACTAATTCGTGTAAATATCTCCTGTACGTTTCAGTATCCTCATCAGCTATGTGGCGCGGTCAAACACCGTGCTACTCGTGTCGTGCCCGAAGTTCCACCCGCCAACGTACCCGGCTGCCTCCGCTTTGAATTCAATCTCCGCTGCTGTCCTCCTCACGAACTCACCGGTAACCGAGTGAGAGTGAACTCGTGAATTAGCGTGCAACCACCAGCCATCTGACACCACTTCTGCCTCGACCAATCGGCCTCGAAGCAGGTCTTCGTTCTGAGCACTCTGGGATGGCTGACACGCTTGATACCGAACCTGAATGCTCGAGGACGCGTGTGGTTCTTCGAACTTCGCCCAGACAGTGTGCGAGTTTTCGCTCAGCTTTCGACTGGAACCGCCCACGATTCTGTTCCCGTTCGTGACGAGCCGCAGTCAGTGGGGCGCCTGTTCGCTTTCGCTGCTCCTGAACGTGGGTTCTCCATTCAGGGTCATGGTCGATTCGTTGCTCATCGATGACTAGGCAACAGTCCTCACAGATCGTTTCGACAGAGTTCGTAGTGACCCGCCCGTTGCACTCGGGACATTGGTTTGCGTTCGATTCCGTTTGGACGTTTTCGTCGAAGCTCGTTTCGTAGATATCTCTCGTCGCCATGTGTCTCACCGGAGTACGGGTAAATCGCCTCAACACCGAGCCCCTCACTCATTGAGGGGCGAAGAGAAACCACTCAAATTCTGATCTTCACAATGGATGAGAGGTTCTAAATTACATAAAGTTAACAAGAAGGAACATATTATGTAGGGTGGTAATCTGGGGCAAATATTGAAAAGGGTGCTTTGAGAATCCTTGTGTAATGACAGAGGCCAGTGTTTTTCTTGCAGATTCTATTTCTCGGCCGGAAGAGGAAATCATAGTCCAATATATCCAAGAGAGAGAGAGTCCGATTCATATCTTTGGTGAGCCAGGCGTTGGGAAAACAACAATTCTTGAACGGGTAATAACCGGTGGCCTGGCCGATCTTGATGCAGATATGCGAAATATACGGGCAAACCATGGTCTCAATGACCTATTTCGCGAGATCTGCCACGCGCTCTTTGCGGCACTCCCTGAAGACAAGAAAGACGAGGGACGACAGTTTGCCGGACTCAGTGTCAGCTCACCAGTTGGCGGAGCCGGTGTCTCATTCGAAAGCGTGGAAGCCGAAGCATCACGAGCACAGTTTGGATATCGGGATTCCTTACTGGGCCTCAGCGAATTATTCCCCGAGGGTCAGCGGCTGCTCATATGTATTGACGACGTTCATGAACTGAGTGACGATGAGCGTGCGATTCGAGGAGCGATTCAAGAAGCTGATGACACCCTTCCAGCAGAGGTGGTTCTCATCACAGCCGGTCGACTTGCATGGGATGACCTCAAGACAGCTGTATCGCTCTCGATGTTTACCGAAGAACAGACTGTGACCTTTCTTCAAGATGTTTTCCCAGAAATTTCTGCCGGACGAGTACGTACGATTCATGACCAGTTAGGCGGTCACCCCTTGTACATCGGGTTATTGGCCGAGTCGGACGTTGAACAGGAGCTTCCCGACATCCCAGAACGAGAAGTACAACAAGAGATCGAACAACGGTATTTTGCCTTCTTAGAGCCTGATGAACGCCGCCTCCTCTTGGCAACAGCACCGTTAGATGAGCTCAATGAGGAACTCTGCACACAGGTTGTTTCAGAGGAATATGGATTTGACCGCGTCACCGTCGGTGATATCCTCGATTCCCTGAGTACGCGGACCGTCGTGCAAACAATTGGTCGGAATGCAGACGGCCTCCAAACGTTCAAAGTCCATGATGTCTTCCGCGAATCTTGCAAGAGCGATCCGACCACATTGACATCGCCCGCAGAGGCGCGTGTATCTATTACGCTGAGAAATTAATCCAACTTGTTGGCGAGAATCGGACTTTCGAAACCGAAGTCGACTACGTCACATCGTGGTCAACCCATCTCACAGACCACGTTATCAATGAAGAACCCGGTCTCATCGCGCAACTTATCGAAGAGACCGTTGCTGATGATGGCCTCCGATTCTATCCCTTGTCATTGCTTATTAGCGAGTTCAAAAAACGCGATGCAGCTGAACTTCCAGACGAGATCGTTGAGTCGGTTCTTGACAGCGTTGATGCAAGCTGTGCAATGGCGAACGATTTCTACGATACCGATCTGAACCAATCTTGGGCTGAGTTACTGTTTCAAGACGGAGCATTCACCAACCCAGATAGTAATCTCATTAGTTATCTAGGACGAATCACAGAGACACAACCAAAGTTCATCCGACGTGTAGCTGAAGAAATCGACACCGACGATAACCGAACACTCCGATTCCTCATCTCCATTGGTCGGGACCTCCCAGTCGATGATGCCGCGATAATCGGGCAACAAGGAGCAACCTGGATCCAAGACGACGAAGCATACGGATACCTTGCCAGCCACACGCTGCGATTAGCCTCATATCTGGCTGAAAACGGTGAATACGACGTTCCACTTGAAATGCTTGAAGCCATCCTGGAACCCCGAGATGGGGACCAGTTAGACATTGACCAGGGGATGGTACGCTACAATCTCACAACAATGCTTGACGAGAACTTTGACGACTTAATCAACGAACGAGGTGAACAACTGATTGGGGTGTTCGCCTCGAAGCTCACCGCGGCTCTCGATCAACGCGATGACAGAGCGGGGCCGGTTGCGGCACGTACCTCTTTCGCTGATTTGCACTATGTCGAGGACAACAGAGGCAGCCTCAAAGAGATTCTTCTGGAATATTTTGTACGGGCGGTTCCTGCTTGGGTGGCTGAGAATACAACAGGAAACGAGCAAAACGAGTTGGTTGAGCAACTTCTATCTGGACCTACCCTTCTTCGACGCGTTGGCTTCTATGTCCTCAGCGAGCACCCGGAATCATTCGAGGAAACCATTCAAGACGAATTGACGACGACGGAGAATTACCGCGAACACCAATCACAGTACGAATTTTATCTGGTCCTCAGTTCAGGGTTCGAATACCTGGATGACGCTGCTCAAACCCAAGTATGTGAGATTATTCAAGACGGGCCATACACCGATTCAGTAGAGGATCAAGCGGCACGGATGGCTGAACGAGGTGAAGAACCAGCAAGCTACTTCGAACAGCGGATTCGTGAGACATGGCGACGAGACCGGTTGTACATGATCAGCGATCATTTGGAGGGAGAGTATACTGATCAGCTTGATGAATTGGTAGAGAAATATGGTGAACCGGATCGACTACCGTCGCGAACCCCTCAGACAACGGTGAGCGGAGGGATAGTTCGCGAACGAGGGCCCGTCGAAACCGAGGAACTCCGTGAACAGTCTGCCGAGAAAGTATTGACGACCGCAGTCGAGTGGGAACCGCCAGAATCTGATCTTTGGGATACACTGGAGGACGATCAACTCGAGGAACAGAATTATCTAGGGTTCTCCCGCCAGCTTCGAGAGCTGATTATGGAGGATCCGCAGCGATATGCGCGTGAAATATCGGTGTTGGAAGACGCGAACCCACGATATGCTGAAGCCGCATTTCGGGCCTTCAGCGAACTCGTTGACGATGGAGAAACTTTTCCTTGGGAGTCCATTATTGAACTCGGCCAAGTGATTATCGCATCACCGACCTCATGGAGTAAACAGGTCCGAACAAACTTGGCAAAGCTGATAAACAAAGGGATTGCAGCGGATGCAATTGAATTCCCAGCCGGTACTGAGTCAGCCGTTAAATCGATTCTACGAACCTTACTGACTGACCCGGACCCAGATGCCGATAGAGACCAGCCTCCGGAGGGGATGGCTGGACATGGTGACCCCGTCCAAGTAGCGATCAACAGTGTCCGACCAATGGCTGTGAACGCGTACATTACCTACCTCAGCTGGCAGGATGACCGCACCGAGGACGACCTTTCCCAGGATATCTTCGACCCAATCCGGGATCGGATCCTTGAGGATCCCTCACTCGCGGTTCGATCCGTAATCGGACGCCGGTTTGGGCGCCTATATTCTCTTGATCCAGATTTGATTGAAGAGCATCTTACAGATATTTTCCCTCGTGACACTGACCAGAATGGTCGACAACGGTTTATTGCTGCGTGGAACTCCTACACAGCAAGTAATCGATACTGGGATGATGACTCTTTCCGCCCATACTACCGACACGCACTCAATCTCATAGATATAGACGAGGATCAGGGGTATCAAATCGCGGTGCGCTCGACAACCGCACACGTCGCTTCCATCTATCTGTTCGAAGATGAAGACATCACCGATAGGGACAGTCTCATACGACAGTTCTACCATATGGTAGATCGCGACGGAGCAAAGGAATTAGCGTCAACAATGTCTTCGTCAATGGGAAATGACAATGTTGAAGAACAGTGGGGAAAGATTAGAGAGCTCTGGTCATGGCGGTTAGACACTCTTGATCCCGACGATGAGGCGAGTGGTGAGGAAGTCTATCAGTTCCTTGACTGCGTAAGGAATTCGAGTAAAACGACAGTGGAAGAGGAAGATCGACTTATTATCCGATCTCTTCCATTCGTTGCCCACAAAAATCACCATTGGCGGCGGATGGAGGAGTGGTTTGCCGAACAGTCCATTTCCTATCCAGTGGTTGCTATAGAACTCTATGACGAATTAGTAGAGACTGTTTCCTGCGAGGATTGGTCAGCTATTGCACGCAATAGCGAAGAACAGAACCGATCTCGACTGTACGAAAGTGCTGAAGCAGCAGGAAACGATTCACTTCAAACAGCATTAGATATAGCGGACCAGTTCGCAGCAGAAAATAATCAGATGGACAGAGAATTTTTGGAACAACACTTGACTCGGTAATAACAGCCTGACTCAACTTTGAGAGAACAATTCGCCGATCAGATTTAGCAGAGTTTCGCGGACGTCTTCCACCCTTGTCTCGGGTAGGTCCCCGTATCTATGGTGGGCGATCCAGTGACGTTCGGTTCCCTTGTGCTGCTGCAGTGATTCCATAGTAGTCTGTTCGATGGAAGAGTCTCCCTGAATCAGGTCGACGAAGTGGTGGAAGTAGTAGTTCATCCATGAGTGTGGAGACAGTATAGAACAGGCAGATAACCCGTTCTTCGTTGCTGCGTGATACTCTTTTGCTGCGCACGTCTACCGAATGTTTGCTCCGAACTCGGATTCCACAAAGGAACTGGAAGAAGCCGCTAAATACTACGCAGAAGTTCGTATGGGGTACGAGGAGAAACTCGCCCCGCTCGGGCCTTGGTCCTGCTTCGCCGTGCGCGCAGCTACGACCTTAGTTTATTCCGTCAACTGGCGTTCTTCATCGCTTTCGGCGATTTCATTCACTAGGTCCGGGAAATCCAGGTCATGTAGCTCGAATTCCTCAATCTCGTAAATTGGGTTGTCGAGCAACATTACCGCCGAACTCAAGGGATTTGTGTAATCGAGATATTGGCGGGTCCTCCATCGTGCTAGACCGTTTCTTAGACAATTCAGCTATCGATATCGATAGGTACTACCCTCTTACTTTCTGTTTCAGTAGTTTGATGCCTTCTCTGTCCTGTAGACACACTAGAGAACTCGCTAACTTGTGTTCTCAGATGGATGAACTGTGTATTTTGACTCGGAGAGCAACTGCCCCAATTGCCGTCCCGCTATACAGTAGCCAGTCAGTTGGACCAATAAATTCGGTCTGAGTGAGTAGAGGCAGAGCGAGGAAGACACCAATGACAAATCCTGCGAGATAGCCGAAAGACCAGTAGCGGGACGCATCGACAGTCATCACGGCGGTAAAGATTGAGAGGACCACAAGTCCTGAGAATGATCCTGATGGGAGTAGTCCTGCGTCAACAAGTGTTGGAACAACTCGACCAACGATGACGCCAACAATCAGCGCCCCGACAACACTCTTGACACCTCGTTCGTATCCGTGTTCGATACCCGGCATATGTCTGAAAGTAGTTGTATAGTAACGAGAATGTTTCGAGTAGGTATGACGGTGAGCAATGCATCTGTTCGATCCGTAGTTTCTTCGTCGTCTTCGACCGACCGCCACTCCGGTTTGTAGTCAATTTTTTGTTCGTCGATGACGAGTCCGCAACCCTCACAGATCGTCTCTACTGCATTCGTTCTCACTTGTCCGTCGCATTCGGGACACGACGTTTCGTGGTTCGATACGTCTTCGTCGAAGCCGCCCTCGCAGATCCGTCTCGTCGCCATTGGTAGTTTGCGAGGCGTCTCGTCTGTACGCGGCACCCTCTCAGGATGTAAAAGCACACCTTGAGTTGTTGGCGATTCTGAATGTTTATATCGGCGTCTAACGTTTTGTTTTTCAGAT
>NZ_JPES01000023.1:0-38745 GCF_000730175.1 Haloferax sp. ATB1
GCTTCGACGCTGACGGGGAACTCGTGTGGGTCGGTGAAGCCGAACTCGCGAGTAACAACAAACACGCACCGGTTGACGACTATGACAAGCAGAGTGCGGTGGATGCGAACGCTGTCTGGGCGTTCAACAGGCGCGAGACAGCCGTTGAGGTGTTGGACTGTCTCGCAGAGGCCGACCGGATAGAAAGCAGCGTGAGCGGGCGTGCAGCCCGCTCGTTCTCGGACATCCGAGAGGCCGTTGAATCGTTCGATGCAGCTGGGCTGACGACGATTCGGAGCTTCAACAAACTCGATCAGGAGTTTAACACATGACGTGGCGCCACGCAACCCGCGAGGAGATCTACAGGTACTATGCGGAGGAGTTCCCCTCGTACGTCGACGAACTTCCGTCGTTCATCACCGCGAAGGGGCCGAAACAGTACGCACTCGCGTTTCGAGAACCACATCCGGTACGGAAAGACGGGGTCCCAGACAAGGACTTCATCCGTCGAGATACGTGGCAGACGAACGTCTCAGGTGACCGGACCACGGCAGCGTTCCACGACTTCGACGACGTCCTCGAGTTCATCTGCCATCCAGCGCGGAACGATCCACTTGGGCGGAGCGACTTCGCACTCGCCGATCCTGATCTACTCGACAAACCAGACCCGCGTCCTGATGCGGTCTACTACGCCCTCGATCATTGGGAACGACCGTGGGTGCTCCTCATCGATATCGACGCGAAAACGATAGCCCGAGAGCGAGCAGCACAAGTTGTCTCGGATGAGGTTCCTACGGAAGACAGCGAAGAACTGCTCGACACCGCGGGTATTCTCGACGCAGACCCGGCAGGCTACCCGTATGCCTTCGATGATATCGATCAGGGATCAGGCCATCGAGTACGGTTTCGAGGTGCGAGACATCTTCGAGAACGACTTCAACGCTGAGGAGACGATGGTAGTCTACAGCGGTCAGGGCGTTCATGTCTACCTTCTCGATACGGACCTCGCTCATCGATATGACGCCAAGAGTCGGGAAGTGCTGAACGACCTTCTGCAAGACACCTACGGGATTCCCATCGACCCAGTAGTTACAGCTGACCGTCGTCGAGTCGCCCGGCTTCCCTACTCGTTGCACGCTGACGTCTGCAGTATCGTCACGCCCATCGAGAGCTCGAACTTCGACGTCCGGTCTGCGACACCGGAGGTGGTTAAGGAATGACTCAGTCGACGCCTGTCGAGGACGAGCGTGCCGCCTATCGCGTTGCGACGCTCCCGATCGAATATGGTACGACGCGAATCAACCAACTGTTCACCCGGGGCTACAATCGCTATATCGTCGACGGCGAAGAGCAACCAGGTGATCTACTGACCGACCTCGAACGGTTTGGGACGGCGGCATTCAAAGAAGATATCAGAGCCAACGCCGCAGAGAAACCCTTCGTCGATGAACCTGGAATACTCGCTGTCCTCGCGACGTTGAGTGCTATCTGCGTCAAGGCACACCCGAAGTTCGAACACGCCCCACCGCGAACGGTGCAGGTCCTCTACGATATTCGCGAGCTCTACGTCAACAATCTCGCCTCCCTCCTTCGAGAATTCGGTGATGGGAGTCTCCAACAGGATATCGCAGAGGTGCTGTACGCGAAAGACACAGGAGAGGACGGACCACACCCCGGTCGCGTTTGTACGGGGATCAAAGAGATGCCCGAGTTCGGTGACGGATTGTATCTCGAAATCCCGATGACTGCAGCATCGAGGAAGTGCCTCGTTCACGCCGAAACTGAGACCGGAGAAGCCGGGGAACTGCTCACTCGCGTCGAGAACAACTGCCTCTATGTGCCCGTCGGTAATTTCGACACGAAGTATCGCGAGTACGCCAGACGTGCGTTCAAGAAGCTCCTGCGGGTCCAGGAGGAAAACCTCTCTGAAGACCAGCTGACGTGGCTAACGACGAATGAGTCGGCCATCACAGAGCGTATCGACCGCTTCATCGAGACGGGACACCACGAACGAATCTGGCGAGATTGGAACCCCGGTGAACGGACCATCCGTGTGCTCAGAGACGCGATTCGAGACGCTCCAGACGAGGTCGTCTCACTGGGAGAGTTCCACTCGGCGAAGGAGCTGTTTGAAGCAGTGGAGGCGTACGACCCAGAAGCGAGCTGGAAGCGAGACGTGTGTAATCGCATCTCGAGTCCTCGGAGTCTCGGAAACCTTCTCGCATCCCAGCGCGACCACCGGAGTCTGACCATTCGAGAGCACGGAAGTACGAACCATTATCGGATTCAGGAGTCTTCGCGTGGCGTCCAGCCTCTCGACGTCGAGTCAATCGAGGACCTATTCGAACTCCCGTGTATGGCGAACATGGCCGAACGTCTTCACGAGAAGAAACCAGTCCGAAAGGACCTATACAACTTTGCCCGGATGGTGATGTGGCTGCCACAGTACCAAAACAGCGACCTTGAGACGATTGTCACAGACCTCAAGGACGTCTTCTCCCGGTGGCCTTGGTACGACGAACAGCTCACCGACTACCAGATTCGCTACGAGTTCTCGAACACCATTGGAGGCGACACCCCGCTTCCGATGAACTGTGACAACGACGATATGCAGCGGTACTGCATCGGCCAGGAGCAGTGCCCCTACTCAATCTGGGGAAGTCTCCCATTCCCAGACGAGATGTATGACCAACTAAGTGGAACGGAGGGTAACGGAAACGAGTTCTAACGCAGATAGCCAAAAGTCAGTTAGATTACTATTCTCAGTGGACAACGATGTGACGGAGGTTGAAAACCCGTCATGCACTTTTCAGGCTTTCAGTCGACCAATTTGGACAAGAATGGGTATCGTGCTGGAAGGATAGTCTCGCAACTCATCAGTTGGGGTCGGTCAGTTCTGCTAGGGCTTGATTCTAACCTGACCCCAACCCTCTCGAATACGGGGCTTTCAACACCTCGTCAAGCACAATCTCGCTGAATCCCCATTTTTCGGAACCCGTCGAGGACATTAGTAACGCCTGAAAACTGCCCGACGGGCCTATTGCTAAATCTAAGGGCGTTTCAACTCTTTCTGCACCTCCAAAATCATCCAAAGGAAGGCTAGGGTACACGGGTGCAAACGCCGCTGGCTCTCTCCGGCCGAAGGGCCATCAAACGACGACAGTCTCTAGCCGATATCTCAGAATTCACTCATTAGATGAGGGTGCGATCCGCGGTGGAGTTTGTCACCCCGAGAGGGGCGAGGGTGGCTGTCGTAGGCCCCCACTCAACAACCATGTCTTCCGACTACGAGCAACAGCGATCACGACTACATAGCGAGTACACTGAACAACCGAGCGACGAACCGTGGACAGATCTCGAACTGGCGCTCCCTCACAACAGAAGTCCGACTGGCATCGTCTCAGTTGTTGAGTGCGTACTCGTCGAACTTACCTACGAAGACGTCGGAGCCGAGTTCGTCTCAACGAGCGTAGCGGGCGTAAAGCGGACACAGTTCATCGCCGTCGACGACATCGGCGAGCGATTCCAGAAGCGGTATTTCGACGAGCGTCTCGGCTGGCACGAAACGACAGTCAGCCGTGAAGCGGTTCGTGAGGAATTGGTCAACCGACTCTCGCAGTCGTCACTGGGCAGTGGTGTGGGTCAGAATGGCGTCGTCAACGATCAAGACAAATTCCAGGTGATGCCAGTTCCGGAGCTGTGAATTCAGGAGTGACGCCTTAACCAACAATAGCACAAGAGAATAACGTCTGTTGGTTAAGATAGTAGTCTGCTGGTGAATTCCACCCCGCACAAAGACAGGAAACTATTCCTCGAAGTAAGAACTATATCCTGTGCCACGCAAGAACGAGTATGTCCAACAGCGAGTCTCCAGATGGCCCGCCATCATTCGAGGATGCGTTTCGTGGCGACGACGTTGAGCAACGCATCTACGGGACGGTTCTCCAGACTCGTGAGCCGACAACAGCCAGCGCCATCGCCGACGTCGCCGACTGTGACCCGAAAACGGCTCGGAAATATCTGGGCTGGTTCAGTGAACTCGGTATCGTCACGCGCCACAACGGCCATCCGGCCACGTACGAGCGCAACGACGCCTACTTCGAGTGGCGGCGAATCAACCAGCTCGCGGCCGACCACTCCGTCGAAGACCTCCAGCAGCGCGTTCGGGAACTGAGCTCGCGGATCGAGGCGTACGAGGACACGTACGGTGCCCCGACGCCAGCGGCCGTCGACGCCGTCGACGCCGCAGAATCGAGCGACGACCGGACGATCGATGACGTCTACGGTGACCTCGGCGACTGGGCGACCGCTCGGGACGAGCGAACACGCTACGAACGTGCCCGTCAGCAACGCGCGAGCACTGAGACCGAACAGGTATCCGGGTAGCCGCATCGATGGTGCCGCCAACAGGGGACGGCGGAAGCCCTGCGCCTATTGATCGCCCGATACTCGAGTTCCTGCAAACACGTCTTCGAGCAACGGGTCAGGTCGCAACAGCACTCATCACCGACGCGGGCGGCCATCTCGAACTTCGTGTGACACTCACACCATCGTACTATCCAGACTCCGTCGAGGAGGCGACTCTGGCTGTTCGCTGGTACACGAACGACGACTTCAAAATTCACTACCGGGAGGTTCAGTCAGACTGCTCCTGGGAATGTCGGTGGGATCGCCACCCAAACCCCCACAATACCCGAGACCATTTCCACCCTCCACCCGCTGCCCTCACCCCCGGCGACGACGCTTCGTGGCCGACCGACCATCGCGACGTGCTTCGGCTCGTCCTCGACGAAATTGAAGACCGGATAGCTGCCCTGTGGAGTGAGTAAGGGATGTCCCAAAGGTGAGCCTGTATCGCGAAACGAATTCGTCACTCCGCCGTGAATTAACCAACACAGAGCCTTAGCTCCCTTGCAGCGTTGGTTAACACGTAGCAGAGAGCAGTTTGTCCGCGCCTGAGAGGCCGAGGCGCGTAGATTCGCGCCGACGTGATTCCCATGCCCGGTACAGACGCACTCGACGATGCATCAGCCGACCACGAACGGTTTGAAGCAGAACTCGTCGCACAGGATCAAGATGCTGCCCGCGTCTCGGTAGCGGATATTGACGAGAGGAGAGCCCATTCTCTGGTCAATGACCTCGTCGACGACGACGTCGTCATTCCCATCCCCGACGAACGGGTCCTCGTCCACGAGCCAAGCGACGAGGCATTCGACTCGATTCTCCCACTGGCGGTCTTCCATCGAGGCTGGACCGCCGCTCGCGACACTGACGAGGGAGGAAAGTGATGCAACAGACGCTCGCTGGCTGTGCCTTCTGCGATGCGGTTCCCGGTACAGACGTGGGGGAGGCACATACATGGGGAAAAGACGAACGAGTCACACACCCGATCTGCGTCGACTGCGCGATCCAGTCGAATCTCGATCCCGACGAGCGTGACCATTACGCCTGCGATAGCTGTGGCCTCGTCGTCGATGCGCTTGCAGCCCTCACCCGGTTCCGTGTCGAACTCGGCCACCTGGAAGGTCCACTACAGCTGTGTGCGAGATGTAGTCCTGATGGGCCCGCGACGTACTGGACGCGGGATCTAGGCGACCATCTCGTTAGTGAGTCTTGATACAGAGTCGTTGGGGTCGGAAAGTGGTGTAGACGGCTCTGTTGAAATACTCAGTCGCGGATAATTTGTTGGGCCGTTCTGAATCAGGGCGCGAATCGGTCAACGACGAAGATCGTGATTGTGGCTGGCCAAATCGGTAGAGACAAAAGATACCTGTCGAACTTCACTTTCAGTCCGAGGCCACAATCTTTGACCATCCCTGTTGAATACGATAGTAGGAACAGCACTCACCGGCAGGTGTCAAACTGCCGAAGCAGTATCACAAAACCTATCGGCACCATAGCGGGAATATCCTAATCATGACTCCTCCCACACCAGGCACGAACAACCCCTATCGTGAGGAGGAACCCTATGCAGACGCGCTTCTACGTGGTATTGAGCTCGCAGTAGAGGACGTGTTCGACGGTCCTGGTCGAAACATTACGCGAACGGAGCAGGAGAAGCTGTGCTACTTCGCGATTAAGGAGTTCGACCTCCCGGTTACCTATAGCTGGTACCTTGCTGGC
This sequence comes from Haloferax sp. ATB1, assembly GCF_000730175.1. Taxonomy (NCBI): domain Archaea; kingdom Methanobacteriati; phylum Methanobacteriota; class Halobacteria; order Halobacteriales; family Haloferacaceae; genus Haloferax; species Haloferax sp. ATB1. The sequence continues at coordinate 6,103 of NZ_JPES01000023.1, forward strand.
GCCTACACGAAGGTTGCCGGCGAGCCCGACAATGCCCCGGGACGGATGACCACCAACACGGGTGGAGTTCGACGCGATCACGGTGAAACGGAGGAAGTGCAACAGTATCGGGACTACTTCGCATCCGAGGTTTTCTTCGACGATTACGACCTGCGGAAAGTTTGGTATACCGGGAAATTCGACTTCCTCCGCGACTTCTACCAGGAATGCGCTCCCGACGAGTACACCGATCTGTATCTCACATCGACGGACATTCGGGAGCACCTCGAAACCCTTGATGAGACAATCGAACAGGAAACAACGAACCATTCGCTGTCGGATTTCGGCGGAGGCTCACAAGAGGGATTGCTGTCTGAATCGGACGAACGAAAGTTCCGACTGCTCATCTCTGACCTCCATCTCGAGCTTGCGGAAATCGACGAGCTATCCGAGATAGTGGACTTAGTCACTCGAGGAACAGATGTGATTGAGCAGGTGTTTGCGCAACTCACGACCCTCGAGTCGATATCGAGCGAGCAAGAAACTGTGTTACAGGATCTCGCGCCGTACTTCTACTATGATGTCTGGCGGTACCCGGCATTGTATATTTCTACGCAAACTGCGAAGGGTCCGAATCGACACCACTTGATCGAGGAGCACGCAGACCGGTTTACGAGCTTCCACGAAGACCTTCTATCGCGACGGAATCGACTGAGTGAGCGATGTGCTGATGCGGATTTGTACCCGCGCGCTGGCCATCACTCCCAGAGAGTTGACGAAGAACAGATGGCGCATCTGCACGAGATGGCAAGAGAGGTTCTGGAGGGTACTGAATGAGCGAAGCCTCTCGACTCAACCTGGATACATCGGTGATGGTGAATTACGTCTATTCACAACTTCCGGGCGACCTCGAGGAGGATCGCGGCTGTCAGCGACTCATTGATGGTGAGTCGTTCTATACCGTAATCGGTGGAAAGGCCAACGGCGAGTTCGACGCGCTCTGTGAACGCCGGTACAACCTCTACGATGACGTGATTGCCTACCTCCGCGATACTGGCAACGAGATTTTCGACTACGAGCCGCGTGACCGGGATATCCACGTCAGTCCGAACGACCGGAGTCAATTCCGGAGTGATATCCAGATGAGTTGGTACAATATGGATAAACGAGAGCAGTTGTCTACCCTGCGCCGCTGCCTCCAGGATATTGAGCTGTATCAGGTTCAGTTACCAGATGAATTGATTGACCGGTGTTTCCCGCAGCAGAGCAACGACCAATTGTTACGTCGGTTCCGGAGGGACCTCGACATTGGCCATGACTGCGAGATACTCGTCGATGCTGTGGAGATCTCTCGCCAACACTCTGTCTCTACTCTCGTTGCTGTGGATTCGGATCTTACCAACAGAGAGCACATCGATATTGTGTATGAAATCATCGAGGATGTACTCGGTGTATCGGGGGTACTCCGTATTTCGGAGCCTGACGGTGTAAGCGCTGATGGCAGCGATTGAGTTTCTGTAGATGGTGCAAGGGAAACGAAATCCTACCGGATTATTTAGAGAGATTCACCTGAATAGAACACGATTACGGTGCTGAACTCACGCACTGTATGTGTCAATCACTTTCTGCCAAGGTCAGAAGGTTTCAACAGAGCTGTGTAGACTTGCTCACAGCGTAGTCACGGCTTCACTTCCTCCCCTCCGTGGTCAGATCGTCGTTGAGCGACGTTCTACACGCCCATCGGTTACCGCGACGGTGTCTTTCTCTTCCAGCCGCCTCACAATCTCCTGTACGTCCGCTGCAGACCAATCAAGCTCCTGTTGCAGGTCAGCCACCGACTTCGGTTCGTCAAGCGCGTGCAGCACTTCGAGCTCTTCGTAGACGCGCTCAGTGATCTCCGCTACGGGGTCGTGCAACGGCGTCGTCACGTTGTGCTGTTCGGTGAGGTCGGTCAACGCTTCGTTGACGTACGTGACGAATAGTTCTTGGTCCAAGAGTTCGACCTGCGTCTCGAGTTCCGCTTCGACGACGTCGAACTCGAGGCCAGTCTGCATCAACGAGAACATATCCTCGATGTCGTCCACCCGACCGGCAACCGCTTTGAACAGGAAGATGTCTTCTGGACTCACGAGCTCGACCACGAGATTCCCCGGGTCGAGATACCGTTCGCTCCGCTCACGAATGCCTGGAGACAGAATCAGCTTGCCGATCACCTGCTGGTTGAAGATGTCGATGCGACACCCGTCATCGTTCTCGAGGATTCGCTGGGCACCGAGTTCTTCGTACTCTTCGTCCGGCTCCCGGACGATATCGTATCCCAGTTCGAGGAGCACCGCTTGTAGCTGGCTCAGATCGTCGCCGGAGGGGACGATGAGGTCGATGTCTTTGGTCGTTTCTTTGAGTCCGCGAAACGCCATCGACCCACCGCCAATCAAGAAGACAGTGAGTGGGTTGTTCAGCTGCTGGCCTATGCGCTCGAGTTCCGACCGGATATATGAGCTATCGAACCGCCGCCTCATGGCGTCACCTCGTACTCGTCAGCCAGTTCCTGGAACTCGGACCACTCAGGAAGGCGAGACGTCCGCTGGGCACCGCTGGTGTCGAGATACGTGTAGAGGTCGTCGACGACGTCGTCGACGCCGTACTTGGTGGCTTGGGCTAGAAGTTCGTCGCGGTCGATGTCGACGTGACTGAGCAAGAGTAGACAGTATGACTGCGTTCGTGCGCCCGAATCGATTACGAGCATGTGGCAGCACAATGTCTCCGGCGAGAGCTCGCTCGTCGCTTCCGAATAGAGGTAGTATCGTCGATCACGTGCCAACAGCGGGAGGCCGTATCGCTGGAACTGGTCTGGGCCTGTCGGGATGAAGTGTTCGTCAGCGATTTCAGTCGTCGTCTGGACAAGGAACTCGTCAAGCGATTCCCACAGAATCGTGTAGGTGTCCGTCTGTTCTTCGACAGTCTGGCGGTGGGCGTGATGGGCCAGCTCACGAGCGAATACGCTCAGCGGTTCGAAGCCGTCGTTTAGTGCGTACGCCCCGTCGTCAGTTTGGTAGACGATTCCGCGATGCTGAAGCGGGGCAAGCGCACGGTGGACAGTGCTTCGGTGGACGTCGGCGCGGCGTGCGAGTTCGGTCGCGGTCCGCGGGGTATCGAGGAAGTAGCACACACGGAGGGCTGCCCCTGACAACAGCTCCGGCCAGTCGATGTGTGAATACTGCTGTGTGAGGTTCGTGAGTAACTCGAGGGCCTTTGCGTCCGACAGTCGAATCCGCTTTGTTTTCCCCTGTCGACGTGTCTCGACGAGGCCAGCCGTTTCGAGCCGCCCGACGAGTTCTGAGGTGTAGCTGAGACTCCGATCGAGATTCGTTGCAAGGTCAGAGACCGTCTGCTCACCGTGGAGGGCTGTAAGGGCGCGAACCTCACCTTCTGTGAGCATACTGTTGCATACTAGCGAACCAATATATAAATCACTTCGGTATTTTGCAACACTCGACTGGCTCAGTCGAGATGGAAATACACCAATCAATAAAACAAAACACACCAAACACCTATCTTCCAACAGTCCCAACACTAGTCTATGTCGAGCGGCACCATCGATATCGACGAGTTCGAAAACGCTGATCCCGACGAATTCGAGGACCGGAATGACACCGAGCGAATCGTACTGTTTCTCGATAAGAATGACGACCGGGCGTGGAAGGCAGCGACGATCGCCGAGCGACTGGGCTTGGACACGGACGCTGTTAGTGCGATTCTCTCTCGACTGAAGGAACGCGGGCTCGTCCGGCACAAGCGCCCGTATTGGGCGATCACGGACAACAAGGAACGACTTCAGTCGGCCTATCGACTGCATCGCCAGCACGAGGCGGCAGACGACGAGTATGGCGAAGAACGGCTTGAAGCGCTTCGGACTGACGAGATGGACGACGTACAGTGACTGCGTTTGAGGATCTGGAACGTGGCGACATTATCTGGGCGAGTGACCCGCTCTCGGAGAAGGGGCGCCCGATGCTCGTGCTGGGGGCCCCACAGTTACCACGGCATGGCGTCCAACTTATCACGGTTCTGCTCTCTACGAAGACCTATCACGAGGAGTCGCTCACCCTCCGCGACCACGACTACGACGGCGACCCACTCGGTGAACGCAGTCATGTCCTCCCGTGGTCGCTTGTAACCCTCAACAGTGCAGCAGACGTGGACCACTACCTGACCTCCCTTGTCGATGACCGCACCGAGGATGTGGCAGGCCAGGTGATCGGCTACATCTCCTCCTAAAGGGACTTGCCTGCTGCCAATAGCGCGACCGAGAGCACAGATGCCGCTCCCACTCGGAAAAGAAATCTTCTCCCTTCACGGCGTATTTATGCGACACTCGAATCGCTCCACGATCTTCAACAGACGGGCGCTCTTCGGGAAGATCATGGACTGCCCCGCGTGCGGGTCCTCGGTTACACTCGAAGTCGGGCTGGACCACCCGCCTTCGGCGTCACTCACCGACGCCCTCCTTGCAGCGGATGGAGACGAGTGTATCGAGGTCTCACGGAATTGTTGGAACTGTGGGTGGCACGAGGAGCGCCAGGTTTGCGTTGCCTCGATCGAGACGACCGAGGGAGACGAGACCGCTATCGAACGAGCCGCACTCCTCGACGAGATCGCAGCGATCGAATGTCTGGCCACGCTCGAAGACGCCCTAGCCGAGGTTCGTCGGCCTCGGTGTCATGAACGATGTCTCCGTAGATGAAGTCCGGGTCTTCCTCTTCATCCCAAATACACTCAATGACCTGCTCGTTCCTCAAACTGGCTTAACTAGACAGTGCCTAGCAATCAAACGTGTTTGGGAGGTGAGTTGTGTCGGTACGCTTGGGGGCGACTGCTCGGGTTGTGCGCGCTCCGGCGGGCAGCCCGTTCCTGCCGGGCCCGGGCGTTTCGCGCTGCCGTTGCGTCTACGACGGACGGGGCACGGTCGCGGGGCCGGGTCGGGCCGGGTGCAGCCACCCGATACCGGTCAGCCCCGAGGGCGGGTCTGCGAGCACTCGACCCGCGTCCGGGCCGTGGACCGTAACCGGGCTGGCTGCATCTTCACCAGCCGTTGCGTCGGCGCTCCCTCGATGCGGTCGCGCCGCCGGCCGGCTGGTTCAGACGTGGCCGCTTGTGCGGTCCGGGCGGGCTGCTCGCCGTTCGGGCGATTGCCCTCACCCCTCGTTCGCCCGGGCTGCCGCGGCTATTGGGGGTTCGCCGTGCTCACCCCCAGTATGCCACGGTCCGGGGCTCACTCAGGGCTGGCTGTGCGGCCTGCCGGGCCTGCGCTCAAACTCGGCCGCGACGAGCTGTGGGTCCGCGGGCATCCAGCCCGCACCGGGCTACCGCACGAGGCGTTTCCGTTGCGTCTGCGACGGACGGGACAGGCTCGTGCGGGTCCGGGCGCGGTGCTGTTCCGGCGGGTCCTCGCTCTCTGCGGCCTCGCTGTGGCCGTATGCGACGCCGTTCACCACCATATACCCCCCGGCCGTGCCGCCTCGGCGCCGCGGCCGCTTCCGTTGCGTCTGCCGACGGACGGTGGTCGGCGAGGCGCCGACCCGCGGTGACCGGCTGGGTATATGGCGGTGACCGCGCGCTCACCTCGAGGTTCACCCCCCGCACTCGTCTGTGGGGGTGCCGTCGGTGCCGCGCCGCGCCGGACAGGGTCCGGCGTGAAGGCGCGGCGCGGGCACCTCGGTGACGGCGTCATCGGTCGACATCGAAGCCGTGGCTCAAGCAGGTTGGTTCGTGAGAATCCCGCGAGTGGGTTCGCGGGCGTCGGCGCGTCAGCGCCTTCAGGAACGTGTCAGTTCCAATGTCTAGTAACAACTCCAATCGCAAGGTAGTTTCGGTGGCTGAACAGGCGTTCGAACACGCGGACGAGACGGCAGTCGACGAAGACGGGTTTGAGGTCGTCGACGAGACGCCGACGTTCCAAGCGACGGTGCAACAGGAGATCCAAGCAAAGGTGGATGCGAACCACCCAGATGGGATTGCAGACACGAGCGACGAGCGGATTGACGGCGTGACGTTGGCCCAAGAAGAACGCATTCGAGCGCGGGAAGCCGAACTCGAACAGATTAGTGCCCGTGCGGAACTGGGCTCGCAAGAGGGTCGTGAGGCGCGGTCGCGGGTGATTGCGGCCGAACGAAGCGCTGAGCGACGGCGGCAGTTCCAGAAGCGTGCGGCGAGCGTGAATCCGGTGATGGACCCCGACCGGGCGGATCCCCGGACGGAGCTGACCCAAGAGCAGTTGGGCGCAGTGAACTCTCAGGCAACACGGTTGGCGGAGAAATTGGATGGGTGGTCGCGAGCGGCGATCAGTCGGCGACTGAGCGAGGCGGTGTTGGGTGGCAAGGATATGATGTCGGCAGCGGTAAGCGTGTTCGAGGAACTCGAAGGCGCACCGGGGACGATGGTGCCAATCGGGAAGCTTGAGGGCGTGTCGCGACGCGAGGTCTGCATTGAAGGGACGCTGACGACGGTGTGGGAGTCAGAGTCGCCAGCGATTCAGCAAGCGGGGATACTCGAAGACGAAAGCGGGCAGGTGAAGCTGACGAGTTGGAAAGCGTCAGACGTGCCGTGGATTCGCGAGGGCGAACGCGTGCGGATTCACGGAGCGGCGCGAAACTGGTACGACGGGCGTGTCTCGATTGCCCTGACGGGCTGGACGACTGTGCATTTCCCCGAGCGCGACGCTTGGTGGGACGCCTAACGTGCGCGAGGCAGCCCTCTTTTTTGTTGGTGGCCGGGCCGACCCAGGCCCCACCGCCCCACCCTCCGCTCCGTGCTCGCTCCTTCGGAGCTGTGCGCGCAGCCACGACCGTGTTCATTACTAATCGCCACTCTGACATCCAACTCAGAATGGTGTATCTATTCTCTCCGCGGTACAGCGCTTGTACGTGAAGATGGAACGCTACTGTAAAGAAGTACGTCAGCAGGGACCAAGTCGATGTTAGCGCCAGATCCGCGAAACAGGGTTGGGGAAGCCGTCGGTTTGCTCAACTCCGTGAACTACACTCAGGAACGCGAACGTTAAGAAGAAATGCGGATATCCTGGCGGTGCTTCGTCACCACCCCCAAGTGCGTATACTGTTATTGCAATGCAACCCATAGCGATGAGCCAGGATTTCCATTGATGTGCAAATGAAAGTGCGATGGTAGTGTAGCTCCTGTTGTCCGTGTCATCTATAACGCGGTGAAAACAACACTTGACGTACTACTAAACCACTCAAATCGATCTCCACGAGTCGTGAGAATTACTGCGTGGAACGGTTCTCGGATGCTGGCGTTTGATACTGGGAATCGAACTGCTGATGGCCGCGTCATCGTGTTCATCCCTGGGTCGCCAGAGGTCACTTCCGGATTCGTTGCAGAAATCCCCCCAGAGTCCCTGCTCGAGTGCGATCAGACAGTACTAACTGCATTAGTTCGCCTCCTCAGCGGTGGCTTTGCTGAACCTGACTCTGTGTAAGCCACGCTTCTCTTCGTGGAGCTACTCGATAAGCCGATATCGCTTCATAAACCATGTATTCAGCGTTGTAGAGCTGATTTCACCGCTTCACCGCAATCGCCCCGAAAACGAACGTACAGGCCCCAAAACCGCTGATCTCTACAGGTGATGCGTTATCTTGTGGTTTTTGTTCGGGTATTGCATGGATACAGACATGACATCTATCACCAGTAGAGAAGACGATTGTGCACGTGATCAAGATCTGCTCACCAGTCGAACGAAACCATGATCGGACGTCTTCGCCACCCGCTCGTCGCTGTTGCCGCGGCACTCCTATTGACACTCCCATTCATCGCGTTGTTCGTCACGCACGGCTATCACCTCGACCCAGTGTCGACTCCAACAAACCCACATACGAACATTTCTCCTCCTGTCGCCGTCCTTGCTGGTGGTCTCGCAATCCTCGGTGCGGCGTTCCTGCTTGCGTGGGGTGCCGAAACCGCCGAAAAAGACGTTCCCACTGCGTTCGCTATCGCAGTTCTCGCAGTTCTCGCCGTCGCACCCGAGTACGCTGTCGACGCACTGTACGCATGGAACGCTGGTGCATTCGAGGGGACCGCACGCGGAATGGAGGCAGCCAATCTCGCCATCGCGAATATGACTGGGGCGAACCGAATCCTCATCGGCCTCGGATGGTCTGGCATCGCCCTGTTCACGATCTACCGGGCGAAACGCACCGGCGACTCAGCAGTCATCCAGCGCACTGGCTTCCTCACGGACGCCGTAGCGATCGACCGTGACATCTCTCTCGAGATCACATTTCTGCTCGCAGCCACAGCGTACGCCTTTTTCATTCCGCTGGGAAACGGGATCGGAATCGTCGACACGATCGTCTTGGTCGGACTCTTCGCTCTCTACATCCTCATCATCATCCGCGGTGATATCGAGGAGACGGACGCACATATTGGGGTTCCTGCGTATTTCCAGGCCTACTCAAAAGGACCCCGAGTCGCAGTAGTCCTCTTTTTGTTCGCGTTTTCTGGGGTGGTTATCTTCGAGGCTGTCCACCCATTCGCGTTGGGTCTCGAAGAACTCGGCACTGCCCTCGGCGTTCCACCGTTCTTCATGATTCAGTGGCTTGCACCGCTGGCGAGTGAGAGCCCCGAACTCATCGTCGTTGCCTATCTCGTAAACAAGGCACGCTCGACCGCCGGGTTTAACGCACTCATCTCGTCGAAACTCAATCAGTGGACACTGCTTATCGGAACCCTTGCGATCGTGTATTCTATCGCCGCCGGTCAGATTGGGACGCTTTCGTTCGATCAAAAGCAAGCTGCCGAGATCTGGATTACTGCTGCTCAGAGCCTCTTTGCGCTCGCTATTCTGCTGAATTTCGAGATCAGCATTCGTGAGGCAGTGACACTGCTTGTCCTGTTTGTCTCACAGGTCGTTGCTGAGTTCTATGTCATCCAAACGTATGCCGAGCCTGCCGCTGCAGACATTGGTCTTCTTATTTTGTACGGCTACACTGGTGTCTATACCTTCTTTGGGATCGGGTTGTTGCTCATGCGCACGGGTAGTGTTCGTGAACTCATTGCGTACACTGTCTCTGATATTCGCACAGCCATCAGCCGTGATGCTACGCAACCAGACAGGGCTGATTGAACAGGAAATATCGATGATGTGAGTACTATCTCAAGAACATGGTACACGTGAACTTGGGTGCGTCTTGACATCCTCCCCGCCGTTCACGGAGGGGATTCCCACGGCACCGCACCGCTGGGTTGTAGAGCAAAATTGAGTATAGGACGCGAAATCGGTTATTAGTTCAGCACTCAATATGGAAGAATAAATCGCTATATACAGGGAACTCACCTATCGCTCAGTACAGAAGGTTAGTCATTCAGTACCGCCGTCCTTTCTGACCTCTGCATCATTGATGATAGGTAGCACCCTCCGGCGATAGATAACAAAACTCCGTCGAGAACAGTGAGATACCAGCCGAGCTCCGGAACGAATATGGAGTTAAATCCAGCGAGCGACGAGTCGGATAGATAAGACGCACAGTATCTCAGCGTCCGGGAGGAGGTCCGGGTTGATTTTCAACCACGAGAGGTACGCTCCGACTGAAATAGTGTCACACCTCCCATCGACGAGAATCCAGTCATGGAGCGATTGAGCGGCCATAGTTCTTCAAAAACGGAGATGGCTAAACGCTTTGTGTATGCTCACCTGGCTTTAATCGTGAGTATTCGCCTACTGCCTTGAGCAGTTAGAACGGAAGTCAACACTGGAATGTCGCGCTCTTCAGGGCGTGGTAGCTGACTCGAGTTGTACTTTGACTGATGCTGGAAGCACAATGTGCGGTGTGTCAGAATTCGTAGCAGGCGATTTCGACCGAACCACAGTTCGGACACTTCTCTTGCTCTGGGAAGACACACGTCCCACAGTCTCGACACTCGTACAGGGTACTCTCATCGCTTCTTCTTGTTCGCCGAAGCAGCTCAAGTAATCCCATCCGTGCTAGTGCTGGCACCCCAAAACACATTAACGTTTCTTAGAACACTACCCACTATATAAACGGCTCAATCGCTTGGTGTAGTTGCTTGTGGATTTGTTCCGCATTTTTCGCAATGTCACTGGCCAGTGAACGCGGTCAATGTCTCTTCAGTAACCCCGGATCGGGAATGAATCGTCACGAAATCGCTCTCCTTGATCAGGGTTTGGCCAGTTGGCGTAATGGTTCCTTCATCACGATTGATTCGGACGACCAGCACATCCGAAGGAATGAGTCCTACTTCGTTCGCTTCTTGAAGCGTTTTCCCAGCGATCGGTGCATCTTCTCTAACAAGAATTTCCACGACATCTGCATCCCCAGCCAGTCCCGCAACGCCTGTGACGGGGGACGCTAGTTTTTCATCTCGAGGACCGAATGGGGCATATGGGCGGAAATATTCTCGGTGGACCAGGTCTTCGTCATCAATTTCAATACCGAGAGACGTAATCCCCTGTGCGATTCGGGTGAGATCATCGGTATCTGTCCCAACGACTGTAATCCGGAGATCACCTTTGCCGGACATGATCTCTCGAACATTAATTACGCCCGGCAAGTCGAGGACTCGCTGGGCCATCTCTTCGCGATCCCGGGAACCCGTACTGCAGACGTAATGGTTTGTGAGTCGTCCGCTGACTTTTTGGTAATCAATATCAGCATGATAGCCTCTGATTACACCTGCCTCTTCGAGTCGGCGGATCCGGTTCCGCACGGTCGGTGCCGAGACGTCAACTTTCTCTGCGATATCGGGTGCGGACGTGTGACGAGCTTCCTGTGACAAATAATAGAGGATCCGTTCGTCAATCGTATCGATTTGAAGAGCCATATTTATACCTCAATTTTGGTCAGCAAACCCACTTTTAACTTATTGTTAGGTATTCGTTTGAATTCTATGACTCAACTAATACTCGAATGCGGGTTGAATAACTGAAAACCCCCTCAGCAAGCAGCAAACACGCTGACCATAGGACCGAACGAACAGAAAATAGTATGCGGTAAAAATAAGGAACCGTTAAAAAATGCGGCAGATATTTATCTTTCCGCAATGTCGCTCAAATATGAACTCGGTACCCACACACCTCACGTTGGCATTGGGAGACGCGATTCGAACGAGGGACTTCAGAATTAATCGGCTGTCTGAACCAGAAGAGTACCATATTGCTGTAAGCAGGTGGTGAGATAATGGTGGACTCAAGTGAGGGATCAGCACCACCCGATAACCTCTCCGATACGCTCATCCAGCGAATTGATGCGCTGGGCCTCCCCGAATTGAAATCCGTGCTTTCGTATGTTGAGCGCCGTATCGAAGCGCTTCGAACCCCAATCGAGGAGGAAATTGAGGCGACTGCTGCTGGAGAGGTCCTCAAAATAGAAGACCACGGCGCGTACGCACTTGTACGAAAGCACCCCCCTAATCCAGAAGGCCCCGGTGTGAATACGGATCGTGTGTCGCTCTATCATGTCCGCCGGGAGCATCGGATGGACGGGACAGAGTCCCTGCACTGGGCGTATCTTGGAGACGTTCATAACGCCCAGCAAATTCGGTGTGGATCTTGTGGAGGAATCCTCGACAAGGAAGCATCCGTCTGCCCTCCTTGTGGTGCTGAGAACCCGAAGTACACCGAGACGGAGGAATAGGTCATGTCCGAAAAAATCACAAAACATCTCGTTGTCCCGGTTGCAAATGAAGAGGACGCACGTGAAACCGCGCGAATACTCGACACCTATGAATATGGACAGGTTACTGTCGTTCATATTATCGAGAAGGGAGAGGGAGTACCCGACAAGTTACCTCTCGAACAAGCAGAACAACGAGCGTCGAATGCGTTTGGTGCGTTTCGTGGATTCATTCCAGAGATAGACACGGAAACTGCATACAGTAGAGACATCGTTACTGCGATTATCGACGTTGCGGCCGATGTAAATGCGAGTGCTATCGCATTCCGCCCCCGGGGAGGAAATCGGCTTGTTCAATTCTTATCAGGTGATACAGCACTCAAGCTGATCACGGACGCAGACCGTCCGGTCATCGCACTCCCGGAAGAGACCAAAAACGAATGATCGTCGACTTGATTCAAAACTGCACACACGGACCGATACAAGACGAAGGGTTATCATATGAGTGAGACTGAGCAAGAACTCGCCCGTGACCTCGGCTTCCTAGAGGCCTACACCATCGGTCTGGGGACGATGATCGGAGCAGGGATTTTCGTCCTTCCGAGTATCGCTGCTCAGCAGGCTGGCCCCGCCAGTATGATTTCGTTCTTTGCAGGAGGTCTAGTTTCGTTGTTAGCGGCTCTTTCTCTCTCGGAGTTGGCGACCGGCATGCCGAAAGCCGGCGGAAGTTACTACTACGTCAATCGCGCACTTGGGCCGTTCTTCGGGAGCATCGTCGGTTGGGGAATGTGGGCTGGGTTAACGTTCGCCTCTGCCTTCTACATGATCGGCTTCGGCCAGTACCTACTTCCGGGACTGGGGCAGTACGTTGGCTTCCTCGCCGGCTGGGGCCAAGTCGGCATTACCATCGCTGCGCTTGTGATGGCTGCGCTCTTGACCGGCGTCAACTACTATGGTGTCAAGGAAACGGGCGCGCTCCAGAACGTCATCGTCCTTTCACTTGTTGGACTCATCCTTGCGTTCCTCGGGTTAGGTCTATTCAGTGGTCCGACTATTGGAGAATTCAACCCCAACGGGTGGCCAGCCGTTGCAGCAACAATCGGGACCGTCTACGTCTCGTTCATCGGCTTCGAGGTTATTGCAACCAGTGCTGAAGAGATCAAGAACCCGAGTCGCAATCTCCCACTCGCGATGATTGCGGCTGTCGTGACGCCGACGCTGATGTATGTCGGTGTGATGTTCGTCTCAACCGGAACGCTCTCTATCGAAGCACTGTCAGCCTCCCAGATTCCGGTTGCCGACGTCGCTACCGAGTTTATGGGGACGATCGGAGCACTGGTGATGATTATCGGTGCCGTCCTTGCGACAGTATCGAGTGCAAACGCCAGTATCCTTTCGGCGGCACGAGTCAACTTCGCGATGGGGCGTGATCGAATTCTCGTCAACTGGCTCAACGAAGTTCACAGCCGGTTCCGGACGCCGTACCGTGCGATTACAGTCACGGGTGTTATCACGCTCGTACTGATTGCTGTTGGCGTTGGAATTGGAACGCTCGCTGAGGTGGCGAGCTTCATGTATCTCGTGACGTACGCCCTCGTTCACGTTGCTGTCGTCGTGTTACGCCGCGCGAACCCTGAGGCGTACGACCCATCTTTCAAAATCCCGAGCCTCCTGTACCCCATCGTGCCCATCTTGGGATTCGTGGCATGCCTCGTGATTCTCGTCCAGATGAGTCTCATCGTCCAGGCTATCGGGTCTGTCATCGTCGTTTTCGGTGTGATTTGGTACCTCTTCTACGCACGTGACCGGGCGCTCAGTGAGAGCCTCGTCGGCGAAGCGATTGCACCCGAACCGGCTCCGGTGGCGAATGGTGAAGGACGGTATCGTGTCGTCGTCCCGGTTGCGAACCCGGAGACAGAACGGGACCTTCTCCGGATGGCTGCGGCAAGCGCGCATGCCCACGAAAGCGATCACGCTGAGGTAATCGCCGTAAACGTCATTGAAGTCCCGCGCCAAACTTCCCTTTCCCAGGATCTCACCTTCGAGGAAGAGCGAGTTGAACGGCAACGAGAACTGCTTGATTCTGCTCGTGATATTGCGACTGAGCTCGACATCGGGCTCCGAACTAGGGCGATTGTCGGTCGTAATGCTGGGTCTGTCATACTTGACGTGATCGAAGAGGAAAGCGCAGACCACGTCCTGCTTGGCTGGCAAGGTACCCGGAGCCGACGCGAACACGTCCTCGGGTCGACGATCGACCCCGTTATCGGACGTGCCCCGTGTGATGCAACGCTCGTGAAGCTCGGGCTGGAAGACGGACGCGGAGAAGGAGATATCATGGTGCTTGCTGGTGAGGGCCCACACGCGCCGGTTGCAGCCCAACGTGCTGCTGAATTTGTTGCCGCAGCTGACGAGGCCTCGTTGACGCTCCTCAACGTGCAGTCCCCAGAGAGCGATAGTGACGAAGGACTCTCGCCGACCGAACGTGGTGAAGCAGTAATCTCCGAGTTAGCTGAACGCGCCGGAATCGAATACATGTCCTACGATGCGAAGGTGTCTGTGGCCGAGAATACTGAGCAAGCCATCATCGAAGCTGCTCAAGATTACGATACGGTTTGTGTCGGTGCGACGCGGGCGGGGACGATTTCACAGGCAGTATTCGGATCACTCCCTGAGAAAATCGGCGCGGAACTAGCTCAAACAGTCGTGATGGCACGCGGAGAAGAAGAATCGCCTATGTCAATTCGTGAAGCCCTGATGCGGAGACTGGAGGTCTAACCAATATGTACATTATCATCATCGGCGCTGGCGATATCGGAACACCACTTATCGACATTGCAACGCAGTCAGGCAACGAGGTTGTTGTCATTGAACGTGACGAGGGACGTGCGAATCAAGCTGCTAACCAGTTTGATTGTTTGGTACTGCACGCCGACGCCACGACGAAAGATACGTTGATAGACGCTGGTGCTGAACGGGCCGATGCGCTCATTTCGACGACAGACCAGGACGCAACGAATGTAATGACGTGTCTTCTCGCAAAAGAGTTCAAAATCCCAGCGATACTGTCAGTCGTCCACAATCCGGAGCACATGGGGTTATTCGAACAGATTGGCGTGAACACAATGGAGAACCCCCAACAGTTGATCGCCGACTACCTCTATCGAGCTGTAGCACGTCCAGCAATCGTTGACTACATGCGCATCGGTGAGGAAGCTGAAGTCTTCGAGATAACAGTCACAGACGGGGCACCAGTCGCAGGAAAAACACTCCAAGAAGCCGCCCAAGCAGGGCTCCTGACCGATGAAATGCTCGTTGTCGCGATCGAGCGTGACGAGAACGAACACCCCATCACGCCTCGTGGGAATACAGTCATCAAAGTGGGAGACCTGTTGACCGTCTATTCTGGAGTTGGCGCTGACCCTGAAATCACTGACATCTTCGGCCACTATGAAGACCATGCTGATTTCTAACACATCGTCTGTCTTGCTAAGGAGAGATCGATAAGCTATGAACAGGTCCGTTGCAACAGTCGGACGAGACCTCGGGCGTATCTTGGAAGCACTCGGTGGGCTGATGTGCGTCTCGCTTGTCGTTCCGGTCGTCTGGAGAGAGTATTATGCACTTCCCGCACTCCTCATCTCGGCAGCGGTTCCATTGGTGGCCGGTCATATCTTGTATCAAACATTCAGAGAAGCTGATGCTCCCAGTCGGCTCCACGGAATGATTGTTGCTGCATTGGGTTGGGCTTCGGTAGGCGTCTTCGGCTCGCTCCCATTTCTCCTGATTGCGTGGAGTGTTCAGCTCGGTATCCCAGGCTTTGGCCCCGCTCAAACAGCGACGCTTGCAGCGTTTACTGACCCACTTAATGCCATTTTCGAGAGCATGAGTGGATTCACCGGGACTGGTCTCACCATGACAGACAATGAAGAGGTACTGCCACGCACACTTCAGTGGTGGCGAACCTTCACCGAATGGGTCGGCGGTGTCGGTGTTATCGTTTTGACGACGGCGGTTCTTTCGCGCCCTGGCAGCGGGTCGCTGACACTATATGAAAGCGAGGCTCGTTCCGAGAAGATTCACCCAAGCATCGTTTCGACCGTCCGGACCATCTGGTGGATTTTCATCTTATTCACGTTTGTCTCCATTCTCGCACTGTGGTTGGCTGGAATGCCGATTTGGGGTGCGATCAATCACGCGATGACCGGCCTCGCGACTGGTGGCTTCTCGATCACCGACAACTCGATTGCGACCTACGACAGCGTCGCGATCGATTTCGTATTGATTCCGATTATGCTGCTGGGAAGCATCGCGTTCCCGGTCCATTACCTTATCCTTCAGGGGGACCTTCGGAATTTCTACACCGACCTCCAGACTCGGTGGGTGTTCGGCTACATGGGTCTCGGATCTGCCCTCCTGTGGGGCTTCCTGTACTTCGGAGGACCGTATCAGACGCCATTTGCTGCCCTACGATACGGTCTGTTTCAGTTCGTCTCGGCGGCTACTTGTACCGGGTTTCAGACCGCTGTAGATTCGACCAACGTCGCCCTCGGGCGGTGGCCGTCGTACGCTCAACTCACAGTCACGTTTGGGATGTTCGTCGGGGGTGCAGCAGGATCTACCGCAGGAGGTATCAAGCTTATTCGCGGATTGACACTCTCGAAAGGAATCCGGTATTACATCGCGGATGTCTGTTATCCCGAAACTGCGGTCCGGCGACTGAACATCAATGGACGTCGACTGAATGAAGAAGAGGCCAGTCGGGAATTCATGGAGGCGGCTATTATTGTCGTTCTCTGGATTACGTTCCTTGTTGTCGGTACTTTCGTCTTGCTACTCACGCTTCCACCTGCAGAGTACTCGCTCGCTAATGTCGTGTTTGAGGTTGCTAGCGCACAGGGGAACGTAGGACTCTCATCGGGAATTACGGGACCAGAGTCGCTTCCCACAATTGGAAAAGTCACATTCCTCTTCAATATGTGGATCGGGCGGCTCGAAATCATTCCAGTTCTCGTGATGCTCCGAAGTATCTTCCAACGTGGAGGCATGTATTCATGAAATTGGGTGAGCTCCCATTCATTTCCTACGTGTTTGAGGCCGGTGCGGATAACCGAATCTTTGACTCGTTACTGCTCTTTGGGCCACTCGTTATCGGGTTGGTCGTTATCCTCGGTCGGTCATTCATAACTGAGAGCATTGCCGTCGCGTATATTGCCGTGTTCGTGGCGTATGTTTTGTATCAGGGGACCCGGGGGTGACGACCCTACAAAACAACAAATGGACAGTGAAATCCCCCCGCGTTCGACGCGTGCTCGTATTGTTGGAGTCCTTGAGTGGTGGCTACGGTGGTCGGCTATCTGGGGCTCCCGTGGAATGCTCGTCAGCACTACTCTCTTTATTGGCTATGTCGGGATTGGTTGGGGTCTTACAGTAGTCAAGAGCACATGGGCCCCACCAAATTTTCTCTCCGTGACGAGAGATCCAGGGTTCTACCTGACAGGTACTCTCGTATCCTTGTTCGTCGTGCAAGCGACGGTGTCGCTCATTTTATATCATTTTCTCACCGGTTTCGAAGATGACCGGTCGCAATTCGTCGTCTTAATGAGCTACGTCGGGCTCGGATCTGGAGCGACTGCATTACGGTTTCTTCTCCCGCCCAGTCTTGCGTTTCTGCTGGACTCGTTCTGACCCGACAATCATGTTTTACACACGGCACCTAATATTTCAATAATGAGCAAACCTACGCAGCAAATTGAGCCAACCCATCGATGGATACGGCCCATCATGCTGGCAGGACTGGTCTGTATTCTGATTGGGGTAGTCATCCTTTCTTTCGCACAGAATCACACGGTACTGACCGATGTTGGAAATCTCATCGGATATCTGGGGTTAGCTCTGTTTTTGCTCACATTTCTGGTTCGTATCTCCATTGAGTGATCTCCAATCCAGGTCAGTATCACTTTGAATGGAGATACTCCGCTTGCGATCGGCTCGTTGCCAGAGTCCCCTTTTATTTAACCCTCCCATCAGTAACGTCGACTTGGTGTTTGAATCGTGACTGCTGGGTCTGGGATCATTCCACTTGTAGTAATCATCCTTGGGCTCGGTGTCGTTGCTCAGATGTTAGCCGATCGGCTCTCGATACCGAGTGTTCTCTTCTTGATCCTCGCAGGCATTGCTGTTGGGCCTGAGGGTCTGAACCTAGTGGGTCTTGACTCGTTCGGTGGCCCAGAACCGCTCTCCGGTATCGTCGGCATATCAGTCGCGATTATCGTCTTCGAAGGCGCATTTCATCTTAAAATTGACAAACTCCAGCAAGCCCCACGTGAAGCGTTCCGACTGGTTACTATAGGCGCGCTTTTCACGTTTGTCGCTACGGCTACTGTCGTTCGATTCGCCTTAGGTGTACCATGGTCGCTCTCGTTTCTTGTCGGCGCGCTCCTTATTGCAACCGGACCAACAGTAATCACACCGATCTTAAACGTAATCTCAGTTCGCGACCAAGTCGGAGCAGCTCTCGAAACGGAAGGAATTGTGAACGACGTGACGGCCGCGATTCTCGCCGTTGTCATCTTTGACCTTGCTGTATTGGGTGACACGGGACTTACGGCCCTCCTCGAGTCGTTCGTGGCTCGACTCGGAGTTGGCGTTCTAGTAGGGGGAGTCACAGCCGCAGTCATCTGGTATCTCCTCAAACATCTCGATTTGACGCCCTCGAATGCCGTACAGAATGCGCGGCTGGTCGTCCTCATCGGTGCAATTGCAACGTATGGTCTCGCAGAAGCAATCGCACCGGAAGCTGGAATCGCGGCTGTCGCCGCTGCAGGCCTCATCCTTGGGAATTCAGACCTTCCGCACGAAGACGAAATTGAGGCATTCAAAGGAGATATCACACTGATTGTCCTCTCTTTCGTGTTTATCTCACTCGCGACGTTGTTATCCTTCAGCGAACTCGTTTCGCTCGGGCTGGGTGGGATACTCGTCGTCGTGGTTGTGACCCTCGTGATTCGCCCTATTGCCGTGTTGTTCTGTACCTATGGAGAGCGATTCACGTTTCGCGAGCAGTTGTTCATGAGCGCTGTTGGCCCCCGTGGAATTATTCCAGCCAGCGTTGCGACACTATTTGCACTCGAACTTCGCTCGACGAGTCCAGAGCAGGCCACTGTTCTCGTCGGGTCGGTATTTTTAGTTATACTCATGACAGTCGTTTTCGAGGGTGGTTTTGCTCGCCACATCGCACAAGCACTCAACGTACTTCCCATGCGTGTAATCATTGTTGGCGGAGGGCGCGTCGGTCGCGGCCTCGCCGAACGACTGGAGGATCGAGGTGAAAACGTCGTCATCGTCGATAAGGAAGAAGATGCCGTGGAAACAGCACGCAATGCAGGATTCAGTGCTCATCAGGGTGATGGGACTGACACTAGCGTACTCCAGGCAGCAGGAATCGAGAATGCCAAGATTGTGGCCGCGGCCACAGCGAACGATGACGCGAACCTCCTCATTGCACAGCTTACGAACACGAACTACGATGTCGAAACGGTGATCGCTCGAGTAAACACACCGGGCAACGTGGAAGCGTTTGAGGAACTGGGAGTCCGAGCGATCTCGGCGAACGACGCGATCGCTCACGAGATGGACAACGCCATCGAACGGCCAGCACTGTCGGAGTGGATGACAGAACTCGGCCGTTCCGGTGACGTACAAGAAATTGAGGTCACATCAGACCGATTAGTAGGGAAGTCCATCAAGGAGCTCGATGAATACCTTCCAGATGGAGTGCTAATTGCGCTCGTCAGCCGGAGCGGTAATTCTCAAATCCCCACTCCCGAGTTAACGCTCCAACGTGGGGACCATCTCACATTCGTTGGCCGTCGCGACGCAGTCCATGCTGCAATCGAGCGGTGTCATCCTAATCCGTGACTAAAGCTGACGTGACGGCAGGGCTGTAACCGACTTACCTTAATCAAGTCTACCGACTGGTTACGAGCGGCGATTTTTAAACCAGCAGCTCTGTTGAATCCTTCAGCGTTGACATTGAGGTGAGGCGGTCTTTCCACAGGTTCCTACGGATTTGGGAACTCGGTCTTCAGTAAATCGCCAGACTTCGAGAGGGTTCAACAAAGTCTGAACAATGATTTGGCGCTGGCTCTACTCACGGACTCGTCTCGTCGTAGCAGTCAGGTTGTGATCTCGCTGGTATACTGCTGTTCCCAGTCGTCGCGGGCTTCGATTTCCCGGCGACCGCGAGCGGTGATCGCGTAGACGTTCGTTCGGCGGTCCTTTTCGCCTTTGTCGAGGAGGCCTTTCTCGACGAGCGTATCGAGGTTGGGATACAGCCGACCGTGGTGGATCTCGGTTTCGTAGTAGTCTTCCAGTTGGTCTTTGATTGCGAGTCCGTGCGGCTCGTCCAAGCCGGCGGTGACATACAGCAGGTCGCGTTGGAACCCGGTCAAATCGTACATTTTGCTGCCCATGGCTAGTTTCAGAATACATAAACGCTTGTTGGCCATCGGCCGGGTTTCAGAGCGGCCTCGCTGGACGAACGTTTATATGGGAAGGTACAGCCACGACGCGGTATGCCGCCCTACCGTGATCCGACCGCGGAATTTCGACCGTATGGCGAAGCGACGCAGATTCCCGACGTACAGCTGGAACCCGACCACGCCGAGCACGGCGACGTGATTCCAGAGCATGACTACCCTGCTGGTGACGATCTGGACACGGACATCTGTCAGACCTGTGAGCGGGCCATCCATCGGACCCAGAGCCAGTGTCGGTTCTGCCTCGAACAAGGTATTTCGGCCTCTGACAGCGCCTCAGAGCCCCGCGAGCAATCACTCCATGGCATCATCTGCCTGCTCGTTACGTCACAGTCATCGCGGGGTGCACTCGCAAAAGGGACTGCAGCCACACGATTACTGCAGCGTTCCCACTCATCCCCTATCGACGAGTGTACACCTGTTGCAGCGCTCGAACAGCCGATCGCGGAGCCACTTCGAACGCGATGGGGCCACCTCCCGGATGTTGTCCCAGCGACTGGATCGCGTGCGAGTGGGTTCGTAGCGAAAGCACGGTCAGTCTCGCTGTGGTCCGCTTCTCCTTCGACGGAGAGTTCTTTTTCGAGATGGTACGACGCTGCTGGAATGCAGATCACCGACCGGACGCGGCGTGAACAGTTACTCGCTGACTCGGAGACGTGGGTTGTTCCAGCGATTGCGCTTCGACGAGCGTCTGTCGACACGTCGCCGTCACAGCCGACGTCTACCTCACCAACACGGCAACTGCTCCGCTGTCAGTCGTGTGGTAAGCAGACACCGCACCGGTTCGACTCACGCGACGACAGTCCACCCGCAGTGTGGGCTGGTGAGCCTGTCTGGCAGTGTTCCGTGTGTCGGACACCGCAGTACGGACCTGATCCAGATACCTGATATTGGTACGGAGACGGTTCAGAGGGATCCGTTGCGTTCCTTAGAGCTAACAGAAATCGTGTGACATAGAGAGGGTGCATTCATCACAGAAGGCTCGTTTATTCGATCTCACCCTCCTGAACTAACGGTGAGTAGGACTGCTGTGGTTAGCAGTGGCGCGGTCTGGGGCTGCCAGTTGTTTCACGCCACGGTTTCGATACCGAGAATCTCGAAGCGAGCACCGCCAGTGTCACTCTCGGTCACCTGTACTGTCCACCCATGGGCAGCGACCATCTCGGCGACAATAGCAAGCCCAAACCCGGTCCCACCCTTTCGCGTCGTATACCCCGGCTCAAACACCGAATCACGGTCCACAACGGGGATACCGGGCCCATCATCCGCCACGTAAAACCCCCCTCGATCAGGAAGCACCCCCACCGTAACGGTCACATCGGGCCCACCGTGGTCAAGGGCATTCCGAAACAGGTTCTCGAACAGTCGCTGTAGCCGTGCCGTATCTGCCTTGAACTCTACGTCGTCAGCCACACGTAAGTCGGCGGTGGCTGTCTCAACCATCCCCCAACTCTCCGTTGCAACCGATGAAAGTAACACAGCGTCCCACTGCTCAACCGGTCGTCCCTCGCGGGCAAGCGTGAGGATTTGGCCAATCAGGTCATCCATCCGGTCAAATGCTCGCTCGACAGCTACTGCATGCTCATTTTCTTCCGCTACGCATAGTTCCTCGCACAGTAACTCGAACTGGCCTGTGGCCACGTTGAGTGGATTGCGGAGGTCATGGCTCACTAGACTAGCGAACTGGTCGAGGCGTTCGTTCTGCCGTTCTAATTCCTCACGGTACCGCTCACGCTCGGTCACGTCGGTGAGGACGATGGTTTGACCGAGCCCCGACTTCACTGTCCCATACGGCGTCTCAGTCACCCGGTAATAGCGTGTAAAATCCGACTGTTGGACCGGCAGAATTGGGTCGTCGCTGTTGAGACAGGCAGCCACATGCGGGAGTGCCTGCTCCAATTGAGCCCCCTCAGCACCGTTGAGCGTGGGGAATACGGTCCGCGCCGCGTGGTTCGTATCCCGGATGTGGTTGTCCGCATCGAGTGCGATGATGGGTTCGTCCCGCTCGCCGGCCAGTTGGACGGCATCAAACTGGTCGATATAGACAAACGCAACACCGACGGCGAACACAGCGACTCCCAGAGGCTCGTAGGTGATGTCAATGAGGTAGGACGTGGTGTACCCAATAATATCTAGCACGACTGGGAGGCCCGTGATTCCGACGAGTGCGAAGAGTGGGCGTGTGTCATAGTCGATTTGGGTAAACAGTTCTAGGAGCATGAAGTAGCCGACGAAGGCGAGTGCGTACGAGAAAGCCATCGCGGTCCAGTGGAGTGGCCCGGTAGCCACGGAGAGATGGGGGAAGGGGGTGGTGACGGCGGTGGTTGTGAAGTATTCGTGGTGGAGAGGGTTGGTGATTTTCACCGCGACGAGGACGACGTAGACGCCGACTGCGAGGCGGCGATACGTCGGGTTGTGGTGGTAGGTTCGACCGGTGTATGCAGAACAGAAGTAGAGCCAAGCTCCGACAGCGGCGAGACCTACCACCAGTCCGAGCGTATACCAGCCGAGTTTGAGGACCGGCGTGGGGGAAACAAGAAAGCCGACCTGTGCGGTCGCCCAGCTACCACTAGTTAGGAGGAGTGCCCACAGGCCGCGTCGCGTGTCGGAGTCGGTGATTTGGTGGAGGCGTGTGAGGCTTGCAAAACAGGCGAGGGCGGCTACAGCGAAGGTACCAACATAGAGGAGGAAGAGCGGCGATGTTGGTACGGCTGCCATAGCGGGCGTATCTGAGGAACGACTAATAGTCTACCGATATAGACGGTGACGTAGTGTGGATCACCTGCGAGACATGCGCTCTGTATTCAGCACGGGTTGAGAAATATCATCGGAAAATGACGAGCCGATGGCGTTAAGTCTGCATATATTTTGAGCGACTCAGCGCTCTCAGGCGGATATTATACCGGGGACCGACTTGCACCCTGAGTTTAGCATGGTTTCACCGATTTATCAGCGACTGTGGATTCAGCAGAGTCAATGTGATGTATCCTCTACAGTAGTCCACGATTTTACCGGCTGTTGTTGCATCGCGTCGACGACGTTGTCAGCTCACTTGAGGAATACCGTGGCGTACTACTGGTTAGTAAACAACATTGTCACGTGCAACAGTCACCCGTGAAATTGGGTTCTACTGTATAGGGACCCAAGAGCACCCGTACTCGTAATTTCTGGTGTGTCGTGGTGGGTTGTGTTTGTGTGCGCCAGCGATGGGCGCCGGCGCAGGGGGTCGGACAGACTTCGACTCCTGAGTTGGCGAGGTGACGACGAATGCACCAGGTAATCTACGCTCTTGTGACCGCATCGACAACAGACCAAGCCCTCTCGCGAGCCGCCGACGTGTTCGATCAACTTGTGGGGGCCGCCCCGCAGGCCGAAGCGGTGTTCGATTACTATGTGACGTTCGATGACGATTCAACAACGGTCGCCGGCAGCGCCCGCTGGGGTGACCTCCCAATTGCAGTCCCCGTTGCCTCGGAGGACGGCCAAGAACTGCTTGAGCGCGGCTGGCAGGCGACCACTCGTGAGTTCGAGCGGAATCTCGAGCGTATTCGAGAGGGCGTTGACGACCTTGACGCTGCGGCGATCATGCGCGATGAGGACCTCGTCAGGCATGCGTGCCACAATCTCGGGGCGTACCGTGGACCGGCGGTGTACCTCTACGACGAGTTCGCTGACGGCGTTCGGCATCGCGAGCGGCTTGAGCAGCTTGTCGGGTCGAACGACCATCTGTGGATCGTTCCCGCTGATGTTCATTACTGAGTCGACGCTGTGCCCAATGACGCTCCTGAGAGAGACGCTTTCTGATCGTGGTACCGCTGTTCGAATCGTCGTCGACGACGCGGCTGACAGCTATCGCGTCGAGTTCACGCCGCTGTCCGGCGGCGTGGTAACCGATGAGTGGGCTGTGTTCGGTGGGAGCGTCGGCTACGATGCCATCGGTGTTTGCAACTGACGCTGCTGCGCGTGCGTTTGTCGAGCGCATTCGAACGACTTCACACGATGACGTTCTCGCGGAGTTAGCAGTAGACACAGAGTAAATCTTCCTGTGGTGTGTCGCACCGGACTCATATTGGGATACTACTCTGCAATCACCACAGGAAGACAGACGAAATGTACTCTCTCCCTCTCACTTTCACGATTGTATTCGTGGACTTGCAACCTCACAGTCGACGGATTACCTAACTCCTACGACAGGGTACCTCATTCAGCTCTATTGCGCGTTCAGCAGGTATGTTGCTTGACGTTGTTTTTGCGCCGCCCAAAGGGGCGGAGGCGCAGTAACAGATGTTGATTCCAACGTCAGCAGCCGAGTTGTCTCACTCCTCACACCACCCGCTCGTGATACCTGCTCCGGTGGTGAATGATCGATGAGTCTCGAGCGCGTGTTCCGCCACGACGAGGCGCTGTTCGAGTTTCTGTGGTGTCCGGTGTGTGGCACCGCGGCGTTCACGCACATTCCTTTCGAGGGGGTGTTCTGCACAGAGTGCAATACCAGCGTGACGTGCCGTGAGTCGCCTGAGTCGCGTGGCTACGATGAGGCGGTCATCATCACATTCGATGCGACGACGACGTGGAATCTCCACGTTGAGGAGAAACTCCGCCGGCCGCTTCCCGACGATGAAGCACAAGTTAAGATTCTCGGTGCGCCGGGTGACTACCACGTCGATTGGTGGGCACCAACCACGACCGAAGACTGGACGCCAGTCGAGCGCAACGAGTTCGCTGACGAATCCGAACCCGAGGCGGTGTCGCACCTCGCATAGTGTCGATCGAGAGACTCCTCGGTACCCGCGCGACATCGAGATTTTTTGTGCCCGTGATGGGTGCGGGCTGAAGACACAGTCCGTGTGACGTGATCTCCATGAGTCACCAACAGACAGAGTCAGACGTCTCGATCGACGAGATTCCAGTTGATCTCGAACTCGTGCATAGCACCGACCTCTCCCGAGCCGACGTTCCCGATGAAATTGAGTCGATAACGTGGGATCTCCTGAGCGAACGGCCGCCGACGAACCCACTGGTCGTTCTCAAAGCGGCTCGCTGGTGGTACATCCACGGCACAGGTGAGACCGATCCCGCGTACTGCTGGGCGATTGAATGGGTCCGCCACCTCATGACCGGCGAAGCGACTGCGAGCGGTCCGTTCGGCGAGTGTCGACAGTACCTTCGCAGCCTCGAGCGCGAGGACACCGACCAGTAGGTCGTCCCGCCTGTTTTTGTGCGCCCCAGAGGGGTGCGGCGCGTCCTAGAGGGACGCATCAGAACTGAAAGCAATGGCAACAACGAGTTCCCCGTCGGTGTCGTTCGACGAGACCGACACCCGACACGATGAGATGCATCGCATGATCGAACAGTGGCTTGCAGATCTCGCTGCCGACGTCGACGACGCACGGGCGAGCGAGCAGTTCCAGGAGTGGCTAGATGTCCAGAGCCGGTTCCATGATTACTCCCACCGCAACACCCTCCTCATCAATCTCCAATGCCCTGAGGCGACGAAGGTCGCGGGCTACCGGACGTGGCAAGAAGAGTTCGACCGGTACGTCGAGGAAGGCGAGTCGGCGATCTGGATTTGGGCACCGATCATCACAACCCAGTGTCCCGAGTGTGGGAATGCACCGAGCTACCACGAAAACAGTGAGTGTGAGTACGACGAGACGCCTCCCGAAGAGTGGTCGGAGGGTCTCGTGGGCTTCAAACCCGCACCAGTTTTCGACATCTCGCAGACCGAGGGCGAGCCACTCCCAGAGCTGGACACGGCGGCGACCGGTGAGCCTGACACGCTCGTCGAGGATCTCACCACCATTGCGTCGGACCTCGGTGTAACCGTCCGCATCGTCGATCCCGACGAGTGGCGACATGGGGAGGCGAAGGGTGTCTGCCAGTCGCGGAGTGTCCAAGACCTCACCCCACTCGTGGAAGTGAAGGACCGGCCGAACCGTGCCGACCTCGCGTCAACGATCATCCACGAGTACGCCCACGCGATTTTGCATTTTGACATCACCGACGCGACCGAGCGGACGAAACGTGAGGTCGAAGCGGAGGCCGTCGCGTACGTCGTCGGTCGCTATCTCGGCTTGGATACGAGTGGGTCGGCGTTCTATCTCGCGGCGTGGCAGGGCGAGGAGACAGACGTCCTCCAAGAGCGACTGGGTCGGATTAGCGGGACGGCCGAAGAGATTCTCTCAACACTCGACGCGGTCTGAGGCCTCCCATCTGTGGTTCGGCTGTCGACCTTTGTTGATGCCTCTTTGTCAGACGTAGCTTTGTCTGTAACAGAGGGTGTATAGAACTCTTCACAGGGTGTTGTTTTCGCAGGTCGGCGGTGAATTACTCGGCACACTGCTCCTGCGGATTTATTGACTGACTGTCAGCGACCCGACGGAATAGTCTCGATGAGTTGAACTGGCCACTTCTCTTCTCCACAATATGATGACCGATGAACTCGACTCCTTGCTCGAATGGTTCGACCTGAAGGACGAACTTCGGACGGGATGGGTGCTTCGGAATATCGACTCGCCTGAATCGGTCGCAGCTCACACGTGGGGGACAGCGTCGCTTTGTCTGCTCTATGCCGACCAGGAAGAGGTTGACCCTCAGAAAGCAGTGACGATGGCACTCATTCACGACCTCGGCGAAGCTCGAACGGGCGATATCGCAACCCGCGCGGAAGACGGACGCCAGACCATCTCCACGTCCGAAAAGGAGTCGGCTGAACGGAGCGCAGTAACCGATCTCGTCGGACCGTTCGCGGACACCGAACTGCTGTCGCTCTGGGAAGAGTATGAAGCCCGTGAGACCCCGACCGCACAGTTCGTCAAAGACATGGATCTGATCGATAATTGCCTCCAGGCGCTCAAGTACGAGCGCCAAGGCCGGTACGACGAGGCCGAGACGAACGACCACTTTGCCGAGTTCGAGAATCTGGACGAGTTCTTTGCTACCGCCGCGCCTCGCTTCCAGACAGAGCTCGGCCAGGATTTGTTCGAGCAAATTAAATCGCAGTACGAACGAGAAATCGGGCGACCCTGCCAACTCTGAATACGTCTTTCAGTACGACTCCCCTGGCCGGTGTCGAACCTGTATTGACTGCAGAACGGTCAGGACAGGAGCGTTAAAAACAACCCTACCTGATTCTGTGTCACCTGTCACTCTGTTCGGCAGTGTAGTTCTTCATGCGCCCGAAGGGGTGCGCGCATTGCGCGCTGGCTCCCATGATTCCTGTACTCCCAGAGTTCGATCCACCTACGCGCGTCCTCAAGCGAGCGCAGTACGAGGCGTTTGCATTCGAACTCCTTGACGGCGATGTCCGTGTTCGCAACGAGAGCTATGCTGACCCAACCGCGCACGAGTACCGCGTTCGAATTCGGGATGGCGTGCCCGATTCGTGTTCGTGTCCCGCTGACGCAAGTAGTGACGGTCCGTGTAAACATCGGGTTGCAGTCGCGATCCGCCCACGACTACTCGACCTCGCCGTGCAGATGCGTGTCGTCGCAGATGGTGGGTCAACATCACGCGGCGATGACGGCACAACGGACCTGCCCTGCGAGTGTGAACAGTTGTCTGAAGCTCTTCCCTGTTGGAACTGTATCGACGCTGGACGGCGCAATCTCTCTGAATAGTCGTTGGCGAGGGTTTCGTACGTCACCAATACCCATCAGTCGTCGGACTGTTGGGACGCAGCGTACGCACCAGCAAACTGCTCACGCATCTCTCGCCGGAGCAGTTCGCTCATCACTTCGTAGACGACTGGCTGCGGGTACTTCTCGAGGAGGCGTTGGACGTCGGCTGCACATTTGTTTTTTTCAGTCGCGAAGTTCGCAGTCCATGGTGAGCTACTCATACAAGACAGTCATCTGTTGTCTCAGTTAACTGTTCGCCTGGTGAGAAATTCCTACTAACGGCACTGTCTAGTTAAGCCAGTTTGAGGAACGAGCAGGTCATTGAGTGAATTGGTCATGACGCTCGCAGACCTGCTCAGCGAGTGCTTTGCGGTGGATTTAGAAGAAACTTGGGAGCGTGAGCGGACGGCAACGCCCGTTAGGGCGTTCGCCGTCCAGCTCCACGCGACCGGTTGTTCACTCAGAGAGACAAAAGAAATTCTTCGATTACTCGGCGTTGAACGCTCCCACCAAGCGGTTTGGCAATGGGTACATCGGCTGGCTGACAGCGGTCACAACCCGCCTGAGGCGAAGCCGAAGAGGGTTGCGGTCGACGAGACCGCTGTCAAAATCAATGGCGAGTGGTCTTGGTTGTACGCTGCAATAGACATCGAGACAAAGCTGATTCTTGACGTCGAATTGTTTGGACGACATGGTACCGACCCGGCTGCTGCGTTTCTCCATCGACTTTCCGAGAAACACGATCTCTCAGACACTGTGTTTCTCTTGATGGCTACGGCTATCAGACTGCCCTCTCTCGATTAGGATTGAGCGGTCGGCTGGACTACGTTGAGCGAAACCTCATCGAAAAGTGGTTTCACACCCTCAAAATGCGAGTCGACCGCTTCCATAATTCGTGGGTGGGCAGTCACGGAAGCGTCCGCGAATGGTTCATACAATTTGTGCAATACTACAATTTTCAGTAGACCGCATCAAGCGCTCGATGGGCGAACACCGGTTGAGGAGGTCACTAACTAGACGGTGCCGTTATTTTAAACTGCTGGAAAATAATTAATATAGATTCTGTCAAATCATCCGAATTGGAGACGCGGGGTCGGGTGCAGAGTTCACGGACAGACCACGCAGAATCCACGAGCTAACGCGGTTTCCGGGAGCGTCGTCACCGGTTCGGCGACGATACGCACATCTGTGTATATCAAACACGACCCAAAACCGTTTTTGCACATGACCGCGCATCGCCACTTGATGACCACTTACACCGCGACGGTGACGGTGCGCCTCAAGCGCGGCGTGCTCGACCCGGAGGCGGAGACGACGAAGCGCGCGCTGGAACGACTCGGGTTCGAGCTCGACGCGCTACGCTTCACCGAACGCTACGAGGTGGACCTCGACGCGGCCGACGCCGACGAGGCCGAGGCCCGCGCCGACGAGATGGCAGAACGCTTGCTGGCGAACCCGACCATCCACGACTACGAGGTCGCGGTCGCCGAGGCCTGAGATGATCGCAGTCGTGCAGTTCGGCGGCTCGAACTGCGACCGCGACGCCGTGCGCGCGCTCTCCGACCTCGGCTTCGAGGCCGAGCGCGTCTGGCACGAAGACCCGCTCCCCGAGGAGACGACGGGCATCGTGCTCCCCGGCGGCTTCTCGTACGGCGACTACCTCCGCGGCGGCGCGATGGCCGCCCGCTCGCCCATCATGAAGTCGGTCCGCGAGGCGGCCGAAGACGGCGTCCCCGTCCTCGGCGTCTGCAACGGCGCGCAGATCGGCTGTGAGTCCGGGCTCACCCCCGGCGCGTTCACGACGAACGCGAGCGCCCGCTTCCAGTGCGAACACGTCTACCTCCGCGTCGAGAACGCCGACACGCGCTGGACCGCGGCGTACGAGGAAGGCGAGGTCATCGAACTCCCCATCGCCCACGGCGAGGGTCGCTTCGAACTCGACGCCGAGCGCTACGAGGCGCTCGAAGCCGACGACCGGATTCTGTTCCGCTACTGCGACGAGGACGGCAACGTCACCGACGAGGCGAACCCCAACGGCTCGCTCGGGAACGTCGCGGGCGTCCTCGGCGACAGCGAGTCCGTCGCGGTGCTGATGCCGCACCCCGAGCGGGCGTCGCTACCGCAACTCGGCAACACCGACGGTCGGGGTGTGCTGGCTGGCTTCGAGGAGATAGGTGTATAAAAAAGACCGTCCGCCGCGGTGGCGGGCGGCACGGGGTCGGTTGGCGAACGTAGCGGCGTACACGATGAGCGATGTTGGAGTGTCGAGGTTTCCGACCCGCGTACCGCGTGCTATGGGGCGAGAGCGCAGGGAGCGTCCGTGGCGATCCACGCCTCGGCGTTCTCCTCTTCGCGAATCTCGAACCACCCATCCGCGTAGTAGACGGTCTTGTACGTGTGTTTCGTCATGATGGCGGGCGGCTCGGATGGACACGTCCGAACCACCGAATATGACAACGACTCACACCCTCTTTGATACGAATATCCTATCCGACGGTTAGGGGGTCAGTTACTCTCCGATAGCACCTCCTAACGCGGTAGAATCGGAGAAAACGAGCCGAGATACTGGACGAACGGTCGGAGATTCCGGCGGGCGACGGGCCGGTCCGAGACGAGAGTCGTTCGCCCGCGCGAGCGGCGCGAACCCGAGTGGTGCGACGGAACGCGCCGGTCTACTTGACCAGCGGCATGTTGTAGCTCGTCTCGTTGTCGAGGACGAACTCCCACGTCGCCTCGCAGTCGCAGGACACCTGGTCGAAGACGCTCGGGTCCTGTCGGAGGTTGAAGTCCTTGACCGCCTTGAACACGAGTTCGTCGCAGTCGCCGCAGTTGTGCGCGCCGCGCTCTTGGCCGCCGCCGACGGGGTCGGAGACGACGATGGCGTCCACGTCGGCCGTCTCGCGGAGCGCGTCGGCGACCGACCAGAGCCACGGCGGGCGATAACCGCCGTTGAAGAACAGCTCGTCGACCATCGTGTAGCGCTGGACGTTCGTCGGGTTCATCGAGACGGTGTGGCAGTTGTCGACCGCCGCACACCGGCGGATGGAGGACTTCATGTCGTCGAGCGCCTCGGGCTCCGAGAGGAACGGCGGCTTCATCAGGAGGTACGCCTTGACGCCGCCGCCGGCCGCGGCGGCCTCCTCGCAGGCGGCCTCGAAGTCCGCGAAGTCGAAGTACTTGTTCACGCAGTCGTGGCGGACGCGGTCGGTGGCGGTTTCGAGGCCGACTGCCACGTCGGTTTCGAGGCCGCGGTCGGTGAAGTCGGCGAGCTTCTCGCGCGTGACGAAGTCCGGCAGCGACTCGACGACCACGCGGTCGCGGTCGGCGAACGTCTCGGCGATGGCGTCGCGGGTCTCGGCGGGCACCTCGCGCTCGTCGAGGAACGAGCCGGAGGTGTAAATCTTGATGAGACCGGCTTTCTCGCCGTCGTCCATCTCCTCGGCCTCGTGGTCGAGACAGACCTGAACCTGGTCCATCAGCGCCTCGTGGGCGACGGTGCCGCCCTCGACGGATTCGGCGACGTAGCCGCACATGGTACAGCCGCCGGCGCGCGCCCACGCGGCAGCCGCCGGTGTTGAGAATAATCGTCAGCGAGTCGTAGACGCCGTCGGGCGTGTTGTCCTCGGTCTATCCACACCCGCGTGGGCTCGTGTGGGTCGTAGGTCTTCTGCTTCCGCGAACGGATGTCGCGCATCACCTTGTTGTGCGCGTCCATCCCGCGTCCCCGCTCGTAGACCTCGGGGCTCGGCTTACTCATTGGATACCCGTATCGGACGGGCGCGTAAAGCGGCTTCGTCTGGCTTCGGCGGCGGGCGGTCGGCGGCCTGTCCGACCCTCACATGTTCCGCGAGATGTAGCGGTCGATGTCGGCGACGAGCGACGGGCGGAACGTCCAGTAGCCCTCCCAGCGCTTCGGTTCGGTCTCAAGCGCGAGGAGAGCGACGGGTTGGCCCGGGCTCACACCGTCGATATCTCGCCCGTCGCTCGGGGTCTCCTTGTCGGTCCCGTCGTCCGACTCGACCGCTCCGACCGGCCCACCCTCCGGCGGCGTGTAGACGACGAACCACGAGTCGTAGAAGTCCTCGGTGTAGCCGCCGTGGGTCAGGAGGTCGGAGTTAGACGGCGGGGTCCAGTCGGGAATCCCGTAAATGTGGGTCTGTACGTCGGTCGACGCGACCTTCTGGTAGACCGCTCGCGTCCCGCGCTCGTCTTCGATGCGGGAGAGCCGCTGGAACGACGACCGGAGTCGCCCGTCGCCCGGCGCGCCACGCGTGCCGCTCGATGTACCGCGAAATCGCCACGAGCAGCAGTTTCTCCTTGTCGGATTCGGGATAGCCGCGGAGCGAGAACGGCACGTCGTCGAGTCGCGTGAGCACCGACGGGAGTTCGAACTCGGCGAGGTTCGCCTGGCCCGTCTTGTAGAGGTCGGAGTTCACGAGGAGGACGGTGTTCATCACCTCCTCCAGCGGCGAGGTCGCGACGACCTCCTGTCCCTCGGGCGTCTGCTCGGTGAGCACGACCACGTCGTCGCCGTGCGCGTCGTCCGACAGTTCGTCGACATCGACCGGCTGGTCGGCAAACGTGGTTTCGAGCATCCGCTGGACGGGGTCGGGAGCCGAGCGATTGACCACCGAAAGCGACTGACTCGCGGCGTCAATCGCGCCGAGAAAACTGTCGAGTCCCATCTGGTTCGTGGAAACGACTGACCCCCGACGAAATAGCTGTTTTGGAGGTCGGAGCCGCGACCGGCAGCGGCGACGACGGTCGAACGCGGCACCGCAGCGACAGACGTTCATATGCGTCGCCCCCGTAGGTGCCCATGGAGCGCCGCACGCTGCTCTCGCTTCTCGCGGGCGGCCT
>NZ_JPES01000024.1:0-24800 GCF_000730175.1 Haloferax sp. ATB1
GGGCGTAGAACTGCTTGGGGTATTCGTAGTTCTCGACGTAGTACCGGCCCATGTCCTCGCCGTAGGCCTTCGACGCGCCGTAGAACGAGTCGGGGCGGACGGGGTCGTCGTGACCGATGACGAGGCCGTGACCCGGTTCGTAAATCTCGGGGGAGAACTCGTCCTCGTAGCCGCCCATGACGTGGTTGGTCGAGAGGAAGACGAACGACTCGATTTCGTTCTCGCGGGCGACTTCGAGCGCGTTGTACATCCCGATGATGTTGGGCTCGAAGATGTCCTCCCACGTGCCGTCGGTGTAGGGGTACGCCGCCATGTGAATCATGGCGTCCTGTCCCTCCGCGGCGTCGTTGAGCGCGTCGTAGTCGGACACGTCGCCGACGACGGTGTCGTAGCCGCCGTAGGGGTGGTCGTCGGGGCGGTCGGAGCGGTTGAAATACGTGAAGTCGTAGGCGTCGTCGTCGTGCAGGTGGTCTATGACTGCGGTGCCGCACCGGCCATAGACGCCGGTCATCAAGACGTCCATACGAATCCACTCTGACCAAATCGTAATAAATTGATGGGTGACCGCGAAATCCGACTTCGCGCCGACGTCCGCGCCCGCGGTGCACTATCCCCGCGTCGACCGTGTCGTTCGGCCGCGAAGCCTGCTATCGTGTCCCAAAGTGGTAACTCTCGGGCGCTCTCGCGCGCGCGAGCACCGGATTCGGGACTGACGATGGCTTTTCGGGACTGACGATGGCTTTATCAGGGTTGACCCAGATTGACTCTACCATGCCACTCGCAGACGACCGTGTACGTAGTCGTCTCCGTGGCGTCGCCGTCGGCTTGCTCACGCCGTTCGACGACGACCTGGAGATCGAACACGACAAACTCGAAGCCAACGCGAAGTCGCTTTCCGGCGACGGTATCTCGTCGTTCCTCGCGGCCGCGAACATCAGCGAATACCACTCGCTGACCCAGCAGGAGCGCGTCGACGTGACGGAGACGAGCGTCGAAGCCCTCCCCGACAGCGCTTGCGTCCTCGCCGGCGTCGGCGGGTCGACGAAGGCCGCGACCGACCTGATGGAAGCCTACGACCGCATCGGCGTGGACGCGATGATGGTCATGCCGCCGGACCACACGTACGTCCACGAGCGCGGCCTGCTCCGCTACTACGAGAAACTCGACGCCGCGACCGACACGCCGCTCGTTCCCTACGTCCGCGGCTTCGACCCCTCGGTCTCCTTCCTCCGCGACCTCTCGCGCATCGAGGGCGTCGTCGGCGTCAAGTACGCCATCGAGGACCCGGTCAAACTCGGCTCCGCCGTCGCCGCCGCGGACGACGACGTGGTCTGGGTGGACGGCCTCGCGGAGCCGTACGCCGTCTCGTTCTGGAACGAGGGTATCGAGGGATTCTCCGCGGGCGTCAGTAACTTCCGCCCGGAAATCGGTCTCGCGCTGTTCGAGGCGCTCTCCGAGGAGAACTGGGCGCACGCCCGCGAGATTCGCGACCTGACGCTTCCCTTCCAGAACTTCCGCGGCGAGACGGGCGAGGACAACGACCTCCCCGGCGCGATAAGCGTCTCCGCGGTGAAGAAAGGGCTCGAACTGGCCGGCCTGCACGGCGGGAACGTCCGCGAGCCGATCCGCCCGCTGTCGGCCGGCGACGAGCGCCGCGCCGAGGAACTGTACGAGGAACTCGACGACGGTATCGCCCGCGTCATCGACTGAACCGACGACTGCGACCGGAGCACGAACCGACGGCTCCGACCGAACCGACACCGACTGACCACGCTCACCACACCTGTCTGACGCCGCTCGACGACATCCGTCGGAAGCGTCCTACCCTATTTTTCGCCGCCTCGCCGTTCCCTCGCTCCGCTGTTGAGACATTTTCACGTCTCACTGGTCCGTTCGTGTCCCGCCGGACGACCGACCCGCAACAATCGCGATGCACCCTCACTTCCGGCAGTTGAGCGACTATATTCCCGAGATTGACCGCACGAGGTCGGCGCCACACTCCATTTTGTTCGCCGGTGGGGAACGAACATTCGGCGAATTGTGCCCAATTATTCACCCTGGATGGGTTTTGCGTTCCCCGGTGGCGAACTCGGGAGTTTGGGGTTATAAGTGGGCTTATGATGGTGTTTAGTGGGTTTGAGGTTTTGGTCGAATGTGCGACCCACACGACGAACGCGTGAATTCGGCGCTATAGTCGCCAATACATTACAAACATATATCTGTAATTTTCCCGCCTCGGGAACCGGCGATGCCAATTCGGCGTCAGTCTCCGTCCAGTTCCGGCGCGCCCATCGCCGCGCGTCGGTCGCCGGAGGTAGCGATAAGTAGGTGTGGCGTGTGCGAGACTCACACGGTATGCAGCACGACGATATCCAGCACGACGACATTCAGTTCCACAACGTCAGGGCGCTCCAACGGGTTCGACCCCGCGAGGGACTTCGATTGCTCCGCGTTCCGGAGGCGGTCAGGAGCGGCCTGAACACCGGCGCGCAGACGCGGATGTCCCACCCGGCGGGGACCGAGATTCGGTTCGTCCCGGAGGAAGAGACGGTCCGTATCACGCTCTCCTCCGAGGAGCGCGACAGCCTCGTTCGGCCGTTCTGGGGGGATTTTCAGGCGACAGGCGAGGAGTTCACGCTCGGGCCGGAACCGAAGACGGTCGAACTGTCGCCCCCGGAGTCGCTTTCCGACCTCGACCCCGACGCCACCGGCGAGATGCGCTACGCGCCCGAGGTGTGCCGACTCGTCTTCCCCGGCGACCACCGCGGCGGCCACATCTACTACCACGACGTCGAGGGCGCGCGGCGGCCGCCGACTGCCGACGAAGTTCCCAGTCTCCGATACCTCGCGTACGGCACGTCGATTACGGAGGGCGAGGACCCGTCGGCGGAGATGCTCACGTACGTCAACCAGACGGCCCGGCGACTCGGCGCGGACCCGATAAACCTCGGCTCCTGCGGGACCGCCTATTGTGACCCCGCGATGGCCGAGCACATCGCCGCCCGCGACGACTGGGACGTGGCGACGCTCTCGCTTTCAGTGAATATGGTCGGTCGGTTCTCGCCCGACGAGTTCCGCGAACGGGCCGCGGACATGGTCGAGACCGTCGCCGCGGCGAACCCGACGAAACCCGTCGCCTGCATCACGCTGTTCCCGCACGTGCGCGAGTATCAAGCGCGACCACGAGGAAGCGACGCTCTCCGAGACGTTCCGCCAGCACCTCCGCGACGTGGTCGCCGAGTGCGGCTACGACAACGTCCACCTCGTGGAGGGGCCCGACCTCCTGCCGACCGCCAGCGGGATGACGACCGACCTCGTTCACCCCGGCGACGACGCGATGATTCGCATCGGCGAGCGCCTCGCGCGCGAGCTCGAATCTCTCATGGACGATTAACCGGGATATGCGCGACTCAGGCGCTCTCGTGGTCGAATTACCCGAACGGAATCTCCGCGAGCGTAACACGGAAGGACCCCCCTGTTCGATGGAAGGGTATGACCGTCGCCGCAAATCTGGGCTACATGCTCGGGGTGCTCTGCCTCGGGGCGCTAGCGAAGCGTCTCGGCCTCCTCGACAGTAGCCGTCGCGACAAGCTCACGTTCTTCGCGTTCGCCTTCGCGCTCCCCGCGCTCGTGTTCACCTCGACGTACGACCAGCCGATTCGCGAGGTCATCGAGCCGACGCTCCTCTTGGGCTTCTGGCTCGTCCTCTTCACGATGCTCGCCGTCGGGTGGGTCGTCCACCGCCGGGTGTCGCCCGACTCGGTTCGCAGCGTCGCCATCGTCCAGTCGTACTACTCGAACCTCGGCTTCCTCGGCCTCCCGCTCGTCGCCTCGACGTTCGGTTCGCTGACGACGGCGAAGGCGAGCGTCATCCTCGGCGTCGGCGCGCTCACCCACGTGCCGCTCACCATCACCGTTCTCGTCCTCGTCAACGGCGCTGACGTGTCGTTCAAAGAGGAGTTCGTCGGCGTGCTCAAGACGCCGGTCATCCCGGCGCTCGTGCTGGGACTCTCCTTTTCCGGGCTCGGTCTCGGCGTCCCCGGCGTTCTCGTGACGGGCCTCGACGCGCTCGCCTCGCTCGCCCTCCCCGTGGCGTTGCTTTCCATCGGCGCGTCGCTCACCGTCTCCGCCGAGTCGTTCGACTTCCGCACCGTCGGGGCCGTCGTCGGCAGCAAGGTCATCTTGATGCCGCTCGTCGCCTTCGCGGTGTTCTCGACGCTCGCGTCGAGTTGGACGACGGTCCAAGCCGGCGTGACGATGCTCGCGACGCCGACCGCCGTCTCGTCGTTCATCTACGCGAACGAACTCGGCGGCGACGCCGACCTCGCGTCGATGAACGTGTTCGCCACTACCGCCGTCTCGGTGGCGACGCTCTTCGTCGTCCTCCAGTTCCTGCTCTGAGTCGGCGGCGCCTCCGGTGCCCCTTCCGAACTCACGAGTTCGCTTCTTTCACGCCTTGCGACGGCCACGAGCGCGCGGCGAACCTCGCCGTTCGGCATGAGAAGCTTACTTAGTGATGGGTGTGCATGGCTAGGACGAATGTCGAGAACTTACGGTAATTTCATCGACGGCGAATGGACAGACTCCCAGTCGGGAGAGACGTTCGAAGTGACGAACCCCGCGGCGGCCGGCGAAGTCGTCAGCATCCACCCGGCGTCCACCGAAGCGGACGTCGAGGCGGCGCTCGACGCGGCCGTCGCCGCGCAGGACGAGTGGGCGTCGACGCCCGGCCCGTCCCGCGGCGCGA
The DNA here is from genome assembly GCF_000730175.1 of Haloferax sp. ATB1. Classification (NCBI taxonomy): domain Archaea; kingdom Methanobacteriati; phylum Methanobacteriota; class Halobacteria; order Halobacteriales; family Haloferacaceae; genus Haloferax; species Haloferax sp. ATB1. Next base: position 4,748 of record NZ_JPES01000024.1, read on the forward strand.
TTCTCCGCGAGGCAGGTAACAACCTCGAAGCGCGGAAGGACGAGGCGACCGAGGTGCTCGTCCGCGAGGAGGGCAAGACGCGCTCCGAGGCGGGCGGCGAGGTACAGCGCGCAATCGACATCTTCCACTACTACGGCGCGAAGGCGCGGGACGTCGGCGGCACCGTCAAGTCGGCGAGCGCCCCCGGAAAGGACCTCTACACGAAGCACGAACCCCTCGGCACGGTCGCGCTCATCACGCCGTGGAACTACCCCATCGCCATCCCGGTCTGGAAGCTCGCCCCGGCGCTCGCCGCCGGCAACACCGTCGTCCTCAAGCCGGCGTCGGAGGCACCGGGCGTCGTCGCTATCGTCCTCGAATGCCTCGGACGACGCGGGCCTGCCGGCCGGCGTTGCGAACACAATTACCGGCTCCGGGAGCGAGGTCGGCGGCCCGCTCATCGAGAGCGAGCGCATCGACGGCGTCTCCTTCACCGGCAGCACCGCCGTGGGGACGATGGTCGCCGAGACGGCCGCGGTCGACCTCAAGCGCGTCCAGTGTGAGATGGGCGGCAAGAACCCGACCGTCGTGATGCCCAGCGCGGACATCGAAGACGCCGCCGAGACCGTCGGCGTCGGCGCGTTCGGCACGACCGGCCAGTCGTGTACGGCCACCTCGCGCGCCATCGTCCACGAGGACGTGTACGACGAGTTCGTCGCGGCCGTCTCCGACTACGCCGAGTCGCTCGTCGTCGGCGACGGCCTCGACGACCCCGACATGGGCCCGCACGTCTCCGAGAACGAACTCCTCTTCGACGCTCGAATACATCGACATCGTGCGCCTCGGAGGGCGCGACGCTCGAAGCCGGCGGCAGCCGGCTCTCCGGCGACGACTACGACGACGGCTACTTCGTCGAGCCGACGGTGTTCTCCGGCGTCGAAAACGACGCTCGCATCGCCCAAGAGGAGATTTTCGGCCCCGTGCTGGCGGTCGTCAAGGCCGACTCGTTCGAGGACGCGCTCGACCTCGCCAACGACGTTGACTACGGCCTGTCGGCCAGCATCGTCACGCAGGACCTCAGCGAAGGCAAGCGCTTCGTCAACGAGGTCGAAGCGGGCGTCGCGAAAATCAACGAGAAGACGACCGGCCTCGAACTCCACGTCCCCTTCGGCGGCTACAAGGACTCGTCCACCAACACGTACCGCGAGCAGGGCGACGCCGGCCTCGACTTCTTCTCGTCGGTGAAGACCATCTACGAGAACTACTGAGCCGCGGGCCCCTCCGCGCTCAGGAGAACTTCGTGTTCAGTTCGATGACGTTCGCGGCGCTCCGGACGTAGTCCGCGAGTTCGCCGTGCAGGCGGTCCTCGGTGAACCGACTCGACGGGCCGGTGATGCTGATCGCGCCGAGGATTGTCTCGTCGTTCTTGACCGGCGCGGTAGACGCAGCGCAGGCCGTTGATGTTCTCCTCGTCGTCGATGCCATACCCCTGTTCGCGGATGGTCTCGAGTTCCTCGAACAGCTCTTCGGGCCCGGTGATGGTGTTCGCCGTCTTGGGTTCGTACTCCATCGCCGCCGCGATTTCCTCGATGCGCTCAGGAGGGAGGTACGCGAGAATCGTCTTGCCGAGCGACGTGGAGTACATCGGCTGTTGGGTTCCCACCCGCGACAGCGTCTCGACGGCGTGTTCGCCCTGCGCCTTGTGGAGGTACGAGACCATCCCGTACTCCTCGACGCCGAACTGGACGATTTCGCCCGTCTCCTCGGCCAGCGAGTCGACCTCCTTTTGGACGATGTCGAAGTTGCCTATCTGGTCGCGGACGTGCGAGGCGACGTTGAGAAAGCGCAGGCCGAGACGGTAGCCGTCGCCTTCGCGCACGATGATACGCCGCTCTTCGAGCGTTCGGAGGTGGCTGTGGACCGTGCTCTTCGAGTGGCCGAGCTCGTCGGCGATTCTCGTCACCCCGATACCCGCCTCCTCCTGCAGGAGGTCGATGATATTGAACGCTATCTGGACCGAGCGGATTGTTCGGCCGGGGCGTTTGTTCGGTTGGGGGCTCATGGTGTGACAGTCGGACCCGAGCCGTATATATCTGTTCCCGCCTGGGGAACGTCTCCGTTGCGACGAACGAGCGCTCCTCGAGTTTCGGACCGGCTGCCCGACCGGCGCGCACGGCCGCCGTCAGGTGGTGGCGCGACGCCATGGGATACATTTTTCATCCTCGCACGTATTCGTGTGGGTACTGTACTCATGCCAACAGACGAGCCTACACCAGTCCAGCGCGCCGCGTCGTATCTCCGGTCGTTGGACATCGACGGACAGTCGTGGATTGCCGGCGTCGCCATCAACGGCCTGCTCGCCGAGGGTGGAGACGAGTCGGTCGAGCGCGCGAAGCACTTCGTCGACACCGCGGTGGCGACCCAGAACGACGCCGGGCAGTTGAGCTACGGCCCGAGCTACCCGATTGAGGTTTTCAGCCACGGCCGCGAGTACGAGGCGAGCTGGGAGCTGACCGTCAAGAAGTGCATGAACACGAACAACAGCACCGCCATCGGCCACGGCGTCCTCGACTTCTACGACCGGACGGGCGAGGACCGCTACCTCGACGCGGCCGAGCGCGCCTACGAGTCGCTTCTGTCCTTCGAGCGGACCGAGGACGGCGGCATCCCCCACCACGACCCCGAACTCGCGGGCATCAAGTCGCTGTGGATAGACTCCGTCTACATGATGTGCCCGTTCCTCGCCCGCTACGGCGAGGCCGCGGGCGACGACGACGCCTTCGACGAGGCGGTCGACCAGATTCTGATTCACGCCGCGCACCTCCGCGACGGCCACACGGGCCTGTTCCGTCACATCTGGGTCGAACAGCCGAACCACTACCCGCAGGGCGCGTTCTGGGCCCGCGGCAACGGCTGGGCCGCCGCCGCGTCGGCTGACGTGCTTGAACGACTCCCCGAGGACCACCCGAAGCGCGACGACCTCATCGACCTGTTCCGGTCGCACTGCGAGGCGCTCCTCCCGCTGCAGGACGGCAGCGGCTTCTGGCACAACCTCGTCGACGACCCGCACACGCCGCTTGAGTCGTCGGGGACGCTCATGTTCGCCTACGCGTTCGCCCGCGGCATCGACCTCGGTATCCTCGACGAGGAGACCTACCGCCAACCCGCCGAAGACGGACTCGCGGCCGTCTCCCGCGTCGTCGGCGAGGACGGCGCGGTCAACCGCGTCGCCGGGCCGCCGGGCGGTCCCGAAGCACCCCTGACGGACACGCCCTACGGGCAGGGCTGGTTCCTCATGGCCGCGGCCGCGCTCGACTGAGACCTTCGACCTCCAGCGTCCTTTTCGACGCTTTCGGCCCCGGCACCACAGTTATGCGCCCCGGCGAACATTGACGAACGAACGCGAGCGACAGAAGACACCATGACCTACCACGCAGGCATCATCGGCACGGGCGGCATCGCAGGGATGGGCATCCTCGGCATGCACGACGAGGAGGCCATCGGCAGAGAGAAAATCGACGCGAGCCACGCGGGCGGCTACGCCGCGACCGACGACATCGAACTCGTCGCCGTCGCCGACGTGGACGAGTCGAAACTGGACACCTTCGGCGAGGCGTGGGACATCCCAGCCGACCGCCGGTACGTCGGCCACGAGGCGATGCTCGAAGCCGAGGACCTCGATGTCGTGTCGGTCTGCACGCCGTCGTTCCTCCACCGCGACCACGTCGTCGACGCCGCGCGCTCCGCCGCCGACCCGTCTGTCATCTGGTGCGAGAAACCCATCGCGTCGTCCGTCAGCGACGCCGAGGAGATGGTCGCCGTCTGCGACGAGGCCGACACGGAACTCGTCATCAACCACTCCTTTCGGTTCACGGACAAGCTTCGGCGACTCCGTGACCTCGTCCGCGAGGAAGGCATCCTCGGCGACGTGAAGTCCGTGAGCGCGCAGTACCGGATGGAACTCATGCGGAACTCCACGCACGTCCTCGACACGCTCGTCTACCTCCTCGACGCGCGGGCGTCGCGGGTGAGCGGGCACATCACCGGCGAGAACGAGGCGCTCGACGCGCTGGACGCCACGGAGTCGGTCGTCGACGCCGGCGGCGGCGGGCACGTCGTCATGGACGACGGCACGTTCGTCACCGTGGACTGCACGATTCCGCGCGACATCTCGTCGATGACGCTGAGTTTCATCGGCACCGAGGGCAAACTCTACATGAACAACGACGACGGCGAGTGGCGCTACTGGTCGCTCGAAGACGGCGAACACGTCGAGCGACCGCTCCCCGGCATCGAGGGCGCGTGGACGTGGGAGTCCGACTACAAGGGGTCGTTCGCCAACGCGGCGGCCCACGTGCAGGACCTCCTCGACGGGACGACGGAGAACTACTCGCCCGGCGTCGCGGCGACCCGTTCGCTCGAAATCATCGTCGGGTTCTACCTCTCGCACTACACCGATTCGACGGTCGATATCCCGCTTCCGGGACCGCTCCGTGAGGTTCCAATCACGTCGTGGTGAGCCGCAGTCGGTCGATCAGTCGCTCACGCCGGAAGAGTATCCGGCATAGCCGGATAGGTGGCTGACTCCGGTTCACGAACTGAGTCGGCCGAATATGGCTGGTAGAAGCCTAAATAGTGCAGTATCGAGTTTTTGATTGCTCTCTCCCGCGGTGGTCTTTCAGTCCGGCCAGTCGAAGTTGCGTCCGAGATATATCCGTGGCACGCCGCGTAGAAACAATTTCAAATTACAATTCTATGGTAGTAATGATTAGGGCTGTACAACCCGCTTGGAGGACAATCACGTACATTGAGCCGTCGTACCACTCAGTTAGCGGGTGACGCTCCACGGTCGATTCGAGCCGCACCGGGTTTCCGGCAGTGGCGGATGAGTATCCGGAAGGACCGGAGTGAGCGATTTCTCCGAGAGACGGCTACTTGTGCGCCGCTACCTCCCAGTAACTGCGAGCTTGGGGTAATTCGTCCAGCAGTATTCTCGGTGAGAAATTCGTTGTGGATGGCGGGCCCTCCGCCATGGCCGGATAATATTCGTCCTTCGAGCGTCAGACCATCCGGTAGACTTCGTCCATCCAACTGTCGTCGGTCTCGACGGTGATGCCGCTCATGACCTCCGCCCAGTCGGCTTGCGCCTCGCTGTTGTCCATTACCTCTTGGATGGCTTCCGGGTTGTCGACTTCCATAAAGCCGAAGACGTGACCGTCCTTCTCGAAGACGCTGTAGGTCTGTAGTCCGGCGTCGGAGTCCAGGTAGGCGGATTCGAGCGCCTCGGGGACGTTCTCGTGTTTCGTTCGGTACTCCTCTCGCTTGCCGTCCTTAATCTCCAGGTGGAACGCGATTCGCGCCATACGGTCTCCGATTCGGCGGCACCCGTCTTAGCTTTTCGGCGGGTAAGATTTAGTACGGGAACGCCCGTCGTCGATTGTAATGATAGACACCCATACCCACGCGTGGGGTGCGGCGAGTCCGGAACACCCGTGGACCAACGGCCCCATCTTGGACCTTGTGGACAGCTTCGACGTGCACACCGTCTACACCGCTGAACGCCTGCTCGCCGACATGGACCGAAACGGCGTGGACGAGGCGGTCGTCGTGGGCTACCCCATCTGCGACTGGACGGACAACTGGTACACCCGGCGGGTCGCCGCGGAGTACGACAGACTCCACGGCATCGTGATGCTCGACCCCTTCGCCGACGACGCCGTCGAGCGTCTCGACCGCTGTATGGAGACCGACGGCGTCCTCGGTTTCCGACTCGGCGCGGCCTGCCCGTACGACCAGATGTGGGAGACGTTCGACCCGAGCGTGACGTGGCTCCGAGAGAGCATCGAGGAAACCGCGTTCTGGGAGGCCGCGGTCGAACACGACGCCGCCGTCCAGATTCTCTGCGACCACGGCCAACTCGACCAGGCGCTCGAACTCGTCGAGTCGTATCCGGAACTCACCTACCTGTTCGACCACTTCGCTCACGCGGGCCCGGAGACGCCCACCGACGAGGGCACGTTCAGCCGGTTCGCCGACCTCGCGGAACACGACTCGGTCGCGGTGAAGGTCTCGGAAATCGTCCACATGTCGGACTCGGCGTTCCCCTACGCCGACATGCACGACCACGTCCGGTGGCTCCTCGACACCTTCGGGCGCGAGCGGGTCATCTGGGGCTCGGACTATCCCAACGTCAGCGACGTTGCCAGCTACGCGGAGGCGTGCAACTGGCTCAAACAGGTCGACTCGCTGTCGACGGCCGACCGGTCGTGGCTGACCGGGAAGTCGTTCCGGAGGCACGTCGACCTCGGGTGAGTCGTCGTCGTATTGTTCGTGATGGCGGACACAAGGCATGTCGCCGGATATAGCCAACAGCTTGCCCGGTGTAGTCGCGGCTTCAGCCGTGCTACAGCCGAAATTCTCCGCCCGCACCCAAACATATTAATCGGTGTGTTCACATGGTGTAAACGAGACGAACTCACACGGTTATTCGCAACTATGAAAGCCATTATTCAGACCGGGCCGCGCTCGGTAGAGACACAGGAGCGGGAGGTTCCCACTCCCAGTGCAGACGAACTGCTCATCAAGGTCCACACCGCGGGTCTCTGCGGCAGCGACGCCCACGCCTACAAGTACGACGGCGGCTACGAGTGGATTCCCATCCCGCGCATCATGGGCCACGAGTACTCCGGGACGGTCACGGAAGTCGGCGAGAACGTCGAGACGTTCGAGGTCGGCGACAAGGTCGTCGAGGAGCCGATTCACGACTGCGGTCACTGTTTCCAGTGTCAGAACGGCCAGCCCAACGTCTGCCAGAACTTCTCTATTACGGGCATGCACCGCGACGGCGCGTACACGGAGTACGTCACCGTCACGCCCGAGCACGTCCACGCCGGTGCCCGAGGGCGTTCCCCTCCGGCACGCCGCCATCACCGAGCCAACGAGCATCGCCACGCGCGCGGTCCTCGACCAGTCGGTGACGACGCCCGGCGACAACGTCCTCGTCGAGGGGCCGGGCCCCATCGGCATGCTCGTCGCCGCCGTCGCCGACTCCCTCGGCGCGAACGTCGTCGTCTCCGGGCTCGGACAGGACGCGGCGTATCGCCTCCCGCTGCTCGAAGACCTCGGCATCGACACGGTGAACCTCCAGGAGGAAGGCGGCCTCGACGAGCGGGTCGAGAGCCAGACCGACGGCATCGGCTTCGACGTGGTCTTCGACGCGACGGGCCACCACAGCGGCGTCGTCTCCGGGAACGACGTGGTCCGCAAGGGCGGCCAAATCGTCGTCGTCGGCATCCCGAACTCCCCGAGCGAACTCAGCCTCACCTCGACCGTTCGCGGTGAAATCGACATCAACACCTCCTACGGTTCGACGTGGACGAACTTCGAGCAGGCGCTCCGCCTGATGGAGCGCGGCGAGATCGCGGTCGACAAGATTCTCGACACCTCCTACAGCGTCGACGAGCCGGCCGAGGCGTTCGAGGCCTTCCTCGACTCCGAGACCTGCAAGCCGGTCTTCCAGTTCGACGGCTGAAACGACGCGAAAGAAGCTCCCCACCGAGGCGTCGCCGTCGCATCACCGACCGATTCGGACTCTTTGACCGACTGACGGCGGGGCCGACCGACTGACGAAACAGCGACCTCTCCGGGCTATGGGTCGCTCAACGACAGAAACTATTTTACCCGTGCCGATTGGATGTGAGGTCGTACCAAACAAATCATGGAGATTACAGACATCTCAGCGACGAAAATCAGCAACGAGTCGTGGGGCGAGTTCATCGAATTCCCGCTCGTCACCATCATGTCGAAGTACGACGAGTACCGCAACGTCGACGGGGAGAACCCGCAGGCCCGCCGCAAGTGGATGGGCCCCGTGGGCGACGTGGTCGTCGAGGTCGAGACGGACGCGGGCATCACCGGCGTCGGCGTCGGTAACTGGGGCACTGGTGCCATCGCCACCGTCGTCGAGGAGACGCTCTCGAAAATCGTCGTTGGCGAGGACCCGATGCAGCGCGAACTGCTCTGGGAACAGATGTACCGCGCCACGCTCCCGTTCGGCCGGAAGGGCGTCGCGGTCATGGCCATCAGCGCGGTCGACCAGGCGCTGTGGGACATCGCCGGGAAGGACGCCGGCAAGCCGGTGTACGAACTGCTCGGCGGCCCCACCAAAGACGAGATTCCCGCCTACGCGTCGAACCTCCACCCCGTCGACATGGAGAAACTCGAGCGCGAGGCCATCCAGTACGTCGAGGAGGGCTTCGACGCGATGAAGCTCCGCTTCCTCCACGGCCCCGAGGACGGCCGCGCGGGCATGAAGAAGAACGAGGAAATCGTCGCGACCCGTCCGCGACGCCGTCGGCGACGACATCGAAATCGCGGGCGACGCCTACATGGGCTGGTCGGTCAAGTACGCCAAGGAGATGACCAAACGCCTCGGCAAGTACGACATGGCGTGGGTCGAGGAGCCGGTCATCGCCGACGACATCTCCGGCTACGCCGAGGTCCGCGAGGCCGCCCCGATGCCGATTTCGGGCGGCGAACACGAGTTCACCCGCTGGGGCCACGAGGACCTCCTCGAAGAAGGTGCGGTCGACATCCTCCAGCCCGACGTGGGCCGCGTCGGCGGTATCACGGAGCTCCAGAAGGTCGCCGACATGGCCGAAGTCCACGACGTGCCCGTCATCCCGCACGCCGGCACGAACCCGACGCTCCACGCCATCGCCGGCCACACGAACATGCCGATGGCGGAGTACTTCCCGACGCCCGAGTGGTTCGAGGAGCGCCAGGAGAAACGCGAGTCGACCTACGCCGACGCCATCTTCCAGAACCCGCCGTCGCCGGAAAACGGGTCGATTCCGCTCCCTGACGAACCCGGCGTCAGCACGCAACTGAACCGCGAGGCGCTCGAACACTTCGCCATCGAGTAACGATGTCGTGACATCAGCTTCGAGTACAACGTCCCCGTCTTCGCCGGCGGCGCCCGACCGGAGGGGACCGAGCCGACGCACCGCGACACGCCGCAGTACGAGGCGCTCGACTGGGAGGCGACCAAGATGGGCGTCCAGAAGGCGGAGGAACTCGGCTTCGACGCGGCGTGGGCACCCGACCACCTGCTGTTGGGCCGCGACCACGCCGAGTACGAGTGCTGGACGCTGCTGTCGGCCATCGCCGGTTTCACCGAGGACATCAACCTCGGCTCGCTCGTCCTCTGTAACGACTACCGCAACCCGGCGCTCGTCGCCAAGATGGCGGCCACGCTCGACGTGATTTCCGACGGGCGGCTGGAACTCGGCCTCGGCGCGGGCTGGCACGAGCCGGAGTACGACGCCTACGGCTGGGAGTACCGCGACGGCTTCGAGCGCCTGATGCGCCTCGACGAGTCCATCCGCCTCATGAAGCGCATGTGGGCCGCCGGCAGCGACGGCGCGAGCTTCGACGGGAAGCACTACCAAATCGAGGACGCCTACTGCGTTCCGGGTCCCGTACAGGACCCCCATCCGCCCATCCTCGTCGGCGGACAGGGCGAGGAGGTCACGCTCAAACTCGTCGCCAAGCACGCCGACGTGTGGAACACCGACGTGTTCAACGGCGACGTGGAGACGCTCGAACACAAAATCGGCGTCATCGAAGACCACTGCGAGACCGTCGGCCGCGACCCCGACGAAATCGAGTACTCGTGGGACGGGCACGTCATCTGCACGCGCGACGAGGAGAAGTTCGACCGCCTGCTCGACCTGATGACGCCCATCCAGTTCGAAGAGGAGTATCAGGACCAAGCGCCCATCGTGACGGAGGAAGACGCCCGCGAGTACTTCATCATGGGGACGCCCGAGGAGTGCGCGGAGGCCATCGAGCGCCGCATCGACGCGGGCGTGACGAAGTTCCAGGGCTGGTTCATCGACTTCCCCGACACCGACGGCATGGAACTGTTCGCGGACGAAGTCATCCCGCAGTTTAGCTGAGACGTCCCACAGGTCGAGCGTGCCGCGCTCGGTCGCCTCGGGTACTCGCTTTCTTTCTTGCTATCTTCGCGTCATTCGTCTACCTGAATAGCCACAATATCTGAATTATCTAGATTATTTAAATTTCCCACACGGTGTTCATCGCTCGTGACACCTCCTCATTTCCGGCCATAGCGGAAAGACATTTGAGGGATGAGGATTCATAACCAACTATGGCGAAGGACGTTCCGGTCAACGCGGTCAAAATCTCGCTCGAACTCGTCGATCTCCTGCGGGAGCTCGACGGGGCGGGCGTCTCGGAGGTAGCCAAGCAACTGGACAAGCCGACCAGCACGATTCACGACCATCTGCGGACGCTGGAGCAACAGGAGTACCTCGTCAAGGAGGGCGACACCTACTACGTCAGCACGCGGTTCCTCCAGTTAGGCGCTCACGCGCGGTCTCGCCAGAAGGTGTTCAAAATCGCGCGTCCCGAGATAAACGAGCTCGCGCAGGTGACCGGCGAGCACGCGAACCTGATGATAGAGGAACACGGCGTCGGCGTCTTCCTGTACCGGTCGCGGGGCCCCGACGCCGTCCGGCTGGACACCCACTCGGGGATGCGTGTCCCGCTGCAGACGACGGCCCTCGGGAAGTCAATCATGGCGAACCGGCCGCGAGAGGAAGTCGAGCGAATTCTCGACCGCCACGGGTTAGAGGCGGTGACGGACCGCTCTATCACGGACCGCGAGGAACTGTTCGACGTGTTGGAGCAGGTCCGCGAGCGCGGCTACTCGTACGACGACGAAGAGCGCGTCAAGGGCATGCGCTGTGTGGCCGCGCCGATACTCAACGAGGACGACTACGCCATCGCCGCCGTGAGCGTCTCGGGGCCGAAAAGCCGGATGCGCGAGGAGCGCTTTACCGAGGAACTGCCGAACCAGATTCTCAAGAGCGCGAACGTCATCGAAGTGAACCTGACGTACTCGTAGTCGGCGGACCGCGGACCCACCTCGGCCGTCGCAATGCTGCGTAGAGCGCAACAGTTACGTATCACGGTGTGGCAGAGTGTAACGATGCAACTCGTTCGATACACCGCGGGCGGTGCCCCCGAATGGGGCGTCCGCCGCGACGACGACGTCGTCCCGCTCTCCGGCCTCCGCGAAGACGTCACCGTCCAGAACCTGAACAGCCCCGGCTTCCTCACCGTCGTCGAGGACGCCGCAGACGCCGCCGAGGACCAGTCGGTCCCCGTCGAGGACGTGAAGCTCCTCGCGCCCGTCCCGCGCCCCGGAAAAATCGTCTGCGTCGGACTCAACTACCACGACCACGCCGAAGAACAGGACGAAGAGGTGCCCGAACGTCCGCTCCTGTTCGGGAAGGCCGGCACGTCCGTCACGAACCCCGGCGACCCCATCGTCCACCCGGCGGCCATCGACGAGGTCGACTACGAGGTCGAACTCGGCGTCGTCATCGGCCAGACGGCCAAGAACGTGGACGCCGAGGACGCCTTCGACTACGTCGCGGGCTACACCGCCATCAACGACGTGAGCGGCCGCGACGCCCAGTTCGACGACGGCCAGTTCTTCCGCGGCAAGAGCTACGACACGTTCGCCCCGATGGGGCCGACGTTCGTCCCCGAGGGCGACCTCGACCCGCACAACCTCGACGTCGCCTGCCGCGTCAACGGCGAGACGAAACAGGAGTCCAACACCTCCGAGTTCATCTTCGGCGTCGACGAGGTCGTCGAGTACATCAGTAGCATCACGACGCTCCGACCGGGCGACGTCATCTCCACCGGCACGCCCGGCGGCGTCGGCATCTTCCGCGACCCGCCGGAACTGCTCGCACCGGGCGACAGCGTCGACGTGGAAATCGAGGGCATCGGCACGCTCACCAACCCCGTCGTCGCCGAGCGCGACGAGTAACCGGCCGGCGTACAGCGCAATTATTTATACGATATCCCGGTACTACCGACTATGAGCACGCACACAGACACCCGACTGAGAGACAGGCATATCGTCGTCACCGGCGGCGCGCGCGGCATCGGCCGCGGCATCGCGGTCCGCTGCGCCCGCGCCGGAGCCGACGTATCGATTTTCGACACGAAGCCCGAGGTGGCCGCGGAGACGGCCGAACTCGTTCGCGAGCTAGGTGGCGAGGCCGAGGTGTACGAGGTCGACGTGACCGACGCCGAGGGCGTTGAAACCGCCGTCGACGCCGCTATCGACTCGCTCGGCGACATCCACGGTCTCGTGAACAACGCGGGCGTTCAGCAGGCCATCCCGCTTCTCGAAACGACCGAAGACGACTGGGACCTCCACTTCGAAGTGAACGCCAAGGGGACGTTCCTCGTCTCCAAGGCCGTCGCCGCCCGGATGGTCGACCGCGAAATCGAGGGGAGCATCGTCAACATCTCGTCGGTCGGCGCGGAGCGACCGTTCGCCGGACAGGGTGCGTACGGCGCGTCCAAGGCGGCCGTTCTCGCCTTCACGACCGTGCTAGCGAAGGAACTGAGCGACCACGGCATCACCGTCAACGCGCTCAAGCCCGGCACCGTCGAGACGCCGATGGTCGAGGCGTGGCTCGACGAACACGCCGAGCAGTCGGGCAAGTCGCCGGACGAAATCCTCGCGGAGACGCTCGACGTGCACATCCTCGACCGAATCGGTCAACCCGAGGAAGTCGGTCACGTCGCGGTCCTCCTGCTCTCCGAGGAGGGCGACTGGATAACCGGCGAGTCCATCGCCGTCGACGGCGGCTACCTCAAGCAATAGCGCCCCTTTCGACGGACTTCGAGACGTTTCACCGCCACTCCCACCGCCGGCGTCCCGTTTTATTCGCTTCGATACGTCCACTTCGTCGACTGCTGTCTGGGGACACTGACACGGCCGAAACCGATGCTTTAGGATTCAATACGTCGGTTTCGTATCGGTGCTCACGACGAGCGACTCTCGTCCGGCATCGTCGGACGTATTTTGCGTCGTATCTCGGCAGTCAATCGGTCCGGAGGCCCGACGCGAACTGACGCGACGGCGGGAGCCGGGGTTCCTGAGACGCCCGTGATGGGCCGTCTCGACCCGCGTCGCGGAATGTCGCCAATACCCGGCGGCTCCTGGTCGCCTTTGAGCATCGGCGTCGAATCAGCGGCTTCGGGCGGGATTCACGCCCGACTCACAACGGTTGCCAAGTACATAATTATTATATGGGTGTGATTCGTAGTAGCACATGGTCGGAGCAATCTGACCCATGTGTGATCAGCATCCCGTGCGACCAGCACGATAGCCATCAGTACGTCAGTCATACTGTACGCGCGGTAGCCCCCACCGAGTACGCCTGCCCAACTGGTACTCATGAACGCGTGGGGTGGCTACCTTCCGAGCACAACGTCCCATTGATGCTCCATTTTTCCGCCGTCTCCGGTCGGTTACGTAGCCTCTGCACTCTCGACTCCAGCTCTGCGTTACTACTCGGTCTCCGCGTGAGTCACCGAACTCCATCTCATCCAACTCTATCTTATCCGACATTGCCGGATAGTTACGGTTCGATTCCGACGAACGCGCCTCACCAAGTGTGACGGATCGCTCTCCAAACCTGAAGATATTTTACGTTACCGTGTGAAATCACGGGTAATGGGTACCGACCAAAGCACGAACCGTCGCCTGAGCAAGGTAGAACGGGTCATCGAGGCGTACGACTTGGACGGATTCGGCGAGCAACTCGCCAACCGCTGGACGGCTCCCGAGGACAGCGACAGTCTCCGTGACCTCGCGGACCTGATGAACGAACGGGTGCTCGACGCCGCGCTGCGCGAGGCGGGCGAGGACGTTCTCGAAGGCGAGGTGGAGAACCTCTATACGCTTCTCACCGGCGACGAGACCACGGAGGGGATGCGCGTTCAGGCGAAGAACACGCTCCAGTCCCGCGGCGTCGACGTCGACCAACTGCTCTCGGACTTCGTCTCTCATCAGGCGGTCTACACCTATCTGACGGAGATTCGGGGCGTCTCGAAAGAGTCCTCGTCCGGAAACAGAATCGACAACGTCGTCGAGTCCATCCAGCGACTCCGCGGTCGACTGGTCGCGGTCATCGAACAGAGCCTGAGCTCGCTCCGCAACACGAGCAAACTCCGGCTCGGAGACTTCGACGTCCTCGTCGATACGCAGGTGTACTGCCGAGACTGCGGGACGCAGTACGAAGTCGTCGAACTGCTTCGGCGCGGCGGGTGCGACTGCGACGAAAGCACGTCGAACTAAACGATTACATACTTAGCTCTGTCACATTCCGCTCGATTCAACGGATGATTTTATATTGATGTACCTATAGCATCAAGGTATGAGCTCAGAACAAGTGTCAAGATCCAAAGTCCACCTTTCGGTCGAGAACATCGGTGGCATTGACAACCTGTCAACGTCGTTCGAGCCGGGTGTGACGGTGTTGGCGGGTCGGAACGCCACGAACCGAACGTCGCTCTTGCGGTCCATCATGGCCGCACACGGGAGCGACGACGTCGCGCTCAAAGGCGACGCAGACGAGGGGTCGGTCGAACTCACGATCGGCGACGAGACGTACACCCGGACGTTCGAGCGACAGGGCGACGCGGTCATCTCCGGTGGGAACCCGGTCCTCGACGACCCGGACCTCGCTGACCTGTTTGCGTTCCTGCTCGAAACGAACGACGCCCGACAGGCGGTCGCCCGCGGCGACGACCTCCGCGACCTCATCATGCGTCCGGTGGACGTCGAGTCCATCAACGAGCAGATCGAGTCGCTCCAGCAGGAGAAACGCGACATCGCCGACGAGCTCTCGACGCTCAGCAACCTCTCGGACCGCCTGCCGCAGCTCGAACGCCGGCGGACGAAACTCGAAGACCAAATCGAGGAGAAGGAAGACGAACTCGCCGAGAAAGAACAGGAAGTCGAGGAGTACGACGCCAGCGTCAGCGAGCGGCAGGAAGTCGAGAGCGAACTCGAATCCAAACTCGGCGACCTCCGGAGCAAGCGCCGCGACATCAACGACGTGGACCGCCGCATCGAGACGGAAAAACAGAGCCTCGACGCCCTCGAATCCGAGGAGGACGAACTGGAGGACGACGCCGAGGACCTCCCCGAGGTCGCCGGCGGCAAAATCGACGAAATCGAGTCCGAAATCAGCCGGCTCCGGACGCGCCGCCAGCAGATTCAGTCGACCGTCAACGAGCTTCAGTCCGTGATTCAGTTCAACGAGGAGATGCTCTCTGGCACCTCCTCGGACGTCGTCGACGCGCTCCGAGACGCCGACGACTCCGGCGGGAGCGTCACCGACCAACTGCTCGGCGACGACCAGGTCGTCTGCTGGACGTGCGGCTCCGAGGTCGACAAGTCCGAAATCGAAGGGACGCTCGAACGCCTCCGGACGCTCCGCGAGGAGAAACTCGAGGACAACCGCGCACACCGCGAACAGCTCTCCGAACTCGAAGACGAGAAGTCCACCTACGAGCGCCGCCAGCGCGAGCGCGACCGCATCGAGCGCCGCCTGTCCGAAATCGAAAGCGAGCGCGAGACGCGCCAAGAGCGCATCGAGGAGCTCAAGTCCGACCGCTCGGACCTCGAAGACGAAATCGACTCGCTCGAACAGACCGTCGACGAACTCGAAAGCGAGGAACACGGCGACCTGCTCGACCTCCACCGCGAGGCGAACCAGCTCGAATACGACCTCGGCCGCCTCCGCAGTGACCTCGAAGACGTCGAAGACGAAATCGCGGACATCGAGCGCAAACTCGACGAGCGCGACGAACTCGAAGCGGCCCGCGAGGACATCGAAGACGAACTCGCGGAGCTTCGGACGCGCATCAAGCGCCTCGAATCCGAGGCCGTCGAGGAGTTCAACACCCACATGGACGACGTGCTCGACGTGCTCGAATACGACAACCTCGACCGCATCTGGATCGAGCGCACCGAAAAGCGGGTTCGGGAGGGCCGAAAGAAGGTCACGAAGTCGGTGTTCGACCTCCACGTCATCCGGACGAACGAAGACGGCGTGAGCTACGAGGACTCCGTCGCCCACCTCTCGGAGTCCGAGCGCGAGGTGACCGGCCTCGTGTTCGCGCTCGCGGGCTACCTCATCCACGACGTCTACGAGACGGTCCCGTTCATGGTCCTCGACTCGCTTGAGGCCATCGACTCGAACCGCATCTCGCGGCTCGTGGACTACTTCGCGGACTACGCCGACTTCCTCGCCGTCGCCCTCCTCGAAGAGGACGCCACAGGCGGTCGACAGTTCGTACCCGCGCTACTCGCCGGCGTAACGAGGTCGTTCTCGACAGCGTTTGTTTTTCTCGTTTTTTCGCACCCCCGTTGAGTCGCGTCGCGAACGGCACGTCTCGTTTCGGGTTACACTATTAGGTGTGTCACGAAACGCCCCCGACGGCGACGAGGCGGCGCGCTCAGGAGAGCGCGATGCTCAGTTCGAGCTCCTCGGCGATGCCGAGGAGGACCTCGGTGAGGCGGTCGAACTGCTCGCCTTTCATCCGATTGGACGGGCCGGCGACGCTCAGCGCGCCGAACACGTCGCCGTCCGGTCCCATGACCGGGGCTCCGACCGCGCGGACACCACTAATCTGCTCTTCGACGTTCAGCGCGTAGCCGCGCTCTCTGATTTCGGCGAGTTCGTCGAACAGCGCCTCCTCGTCGTCAATCGTCTGTTCCGTCTCCTTCGGGAGGCCGACTCGCTCGACGATCTCGCGGACTCGTTCTGTCGGCATGTGGGCGAGGATGGCCTTTCCACTTGCCGTCGAGTGGAGGTAGACACGCTTTCCCACTGTCGACTGCGTCCAGACGCCGTGTTTTCCGGGGGAGGTGTGGACGTACACTCCTCGGCCGTGCTCTTCGACGGTGAAGATGGAGCGCCGCTCGGACTCCTCGGCGAGCACGTTGGTGTAGTGTTCGGCTTTCCCGAAACGGCGTTTCCGCGTCCGGACGAAGTTCCCGAGACCGAGAAAGCGAAGCCCGAGATGATAGGTATCACCCTCTTTAACCACGTATTCCTGGGATTCGAGAGTCGTCACGTGGGTGTGTGCGGTGCTCGGTGCGATGTCGAGTTCGCGGGCGATTTCGGTCACGCCGGCACCGTCGCGTTCCCTGAGTAATTCGACGATTCTGAGGGTTGTGACCGTCGTTTTGAGCGAGCGGTCGTTCGCGTTTTCGGTCATTACCTGCGGGTCGTCACCATCGCACATAGTGTTTTCGCCTCTCCCGAATGATAGTTGTTAGATGACGAATCCAGCCCCCCATGGACGCCGAAACGAGGCGTTTGTGAACAATACGCACAGCATCCGTCTGATTCGGGAGGTGATTTCCCGCCCCGGAGTCGGCAGCCCTGACGAGCGAATTCGGCTGAGAAAGGTTCGAGAACCCTCAAAAAGTCGGTTTTGGGTCGTTCTCTTGGTTTCGACTCTCCCGTCGTTTACATTCGTTCCTCGTGAATCTCAATTCTCAACCCGGATTTAGAGACAGAACGTCCACCGCTCCGGAAGTGTTATTATTGTTTCTCCAGTCGAAACGCACGAGACGAAATGAATCACAACGAGACGTTCGAGACGGTCGAGTCGCTGGAGGCAGAACTCGTCTCGCTCACCGAGTCGCTCTGGGAGACGCCCGAACTCGGGCTTCACGAGACCGAGTCAGCCGAGTTGCTCTCGTCGGTCCTCCGCGACGCCGGGTTCGACGTCACCGAGGGTATCGGCGGGATGCCGACGGCGTTCAGCGCGACCTACGGCGAGGGCGAGCCGCACGTCGGTATCCTCGGTGAGTACGACGCCCTGCCCGGACTGTCGCAGACGGTGTCGTCGAGCAGGGAACCCGTCGAGACCGGCGCGCCGGGTCATGGCTGCGGACACAACCTGTTCGGCGTCGCCGGCGTCGGGGCCGCCCTCGCCGCGAAGCGCGCCATCGACGACGGGCGGGCCGAGGAGACGGTCACGTTCTTCGGCTGTCCCGCCGAGGAGATTCTCGTCGGCAAGGTGTTCATGGCCCGCGACGGGGCGTTCGACGACCTCGACGCCGCGCTCACGTGGCACCCGAGCCACCTCAGCGCGCCGTTCATGGCGCAGACGCTCGCGATGAACTCCGTCGAGTACACGTTTCACGGCGAGTCGGCCCACGCCGCCGACAGCCCGCAGTCGGGTCGGAGCGCGCTCGACGCCGTCGAACTGCTGAACACCGGGTCGGAGTTCATGCGCGAGCACGTCTCCGACGACGCCCGCATCCACTACACCATCCCCGACGGCGGCGGCGCGCCGAACGTCGTCCCCGCGGAGGCGACGGCGTGGTTCTACGTCCGCGCGCCGACCCGCGACGAGGTCGACCGCATCACCGACTGGCTCGACGACGTGGCCGAGGGCGCGGCGCTCATGACCCAGACGACGGTGTCGCGGCGGTTCCACACCGGCTGTTACGACTTCGTGGCGAACCACGCGCTGTCCGATGCACTGCTGGAGAACATGCGACTCGCCGGCCCCATCCCGTACACCGACGAGGACCGCGAGTTCGCCGCGGAGCTTCAGGAGACGCTCTCGGCGGAGACAATCGAGGCGCGGACGGCGCAACTCCCCGAGGAGCGGCGCGAGGCGGCGCGCTCGTCGGTGCTGTATCCGGACGCCCAGCCCTCCTACGACGTGGGGACCGTCCTCAACGGCTCGACGGACGTCGGCGACGTGAGCTGGATTACGCCGACCGCGCAGTTCTGGGCGGCGTCGTGGCCGGTGGGGACGCCCTCGCATACGTGGCAGGCCGTCGCCGCAAACGGGAGCTTCGGGTCGAAGGCCGCGGTGTACGCCGCGAAGGTCCTCGCGGCGACGACGCTCGACCTGTTTTCGGACGAGGCGCTGGTGGCGGCGGCCCGCGAGGAGTTCGAAGCGTCCGTGCCCGGCGAGTACGAGACGGCGCTGCCGGAGGGGACGGAGCCGCCGTTCCACCTCACGCTGTAGGCGGCGAGCGTCGGGAAAATCAGCCCTCGTTTCGGCTCCGGTTCCGGTACGCGGTTTCGCTCGCTTCTGTCCGTTCTTCCGTCGCCGAGACTCGCGTTACTCCAGTTCCGACCGGAGGTGCGTCAGGATGCGGTCGGTCGTCGCCTCGATGACGTCTTCGAGGAACTCGGGATCGGACTGCGTCGGGTCGCCGAGGCCCCCCTCGACGGTCAGGTCGTCGAAGTGGGCGTACTGGCGGACCTCGTAGCGGTTTTTCTTCGTCTGCGGCGTCTTGCGGTCGCCGCGGACGAGGTCGGGTCGGTAGTGCTCGATGACGCTCGTCTCGTACTCGCCGGCGTGACCCCACTCGGTGCCGAACCGCGCTTCCAACTGGTCGCGGGCGAAGTCGGTCCAGTGGGCGTAGTACGAGTCGAGTCCGTGGTCGCGCTGGAGTCGGTCGAGGGCGAGTTTGTGCGGCTCGATGTTGCCTCCGTGGAAGTTTGCGACGAGAAATCGGGTCGCGCCGTGGCGCTGGACCGACCGGCCCACGTCGATGATTATCTCTTGGTACGTGTCGGCTCCGAGCGAAATCGTCCCCGCGTAGTTGATGTGGTGCTCCGAGTAGCCGTACGGGAGGACCGGCAGAACGAGGAGATTCAAGTCGTGTTCCGGCGCGGCCGCGGCGAGTTCCGCGGTCAGGTTCTCCGCCCGGATGGAATCGACCGAGGTCGGGAGGTGCGTCGAGTGCTGTTCGGTTGCCCCGCAGGGGAGCACGACGAAGTCCGCCTCGTCGAACGCGGTTTCGGCTTCCTGCCACGTCATCTCCGCTAGGAGCGACTGTGACTCCGTTGAGTCCATAGAGAGATACGCACAGTTCCGATATATAATGGTTCACAATTAGGCAGTTTGAGTGGGTAAGCGGAAACGAGTGCACAGTATGCAAATGCTTATGTTGGTGATGCCGAAATGATTCGGCGTCAATGATGAGAGAGAGTGTCTCACGTAGAGATATACTGAAAACGACGGGTGCGTCGATACCCGTCCTGCTCGCCGGCTGTACGTCCGACTCCGGGTCCGAAACGACGACCGAGGGCGACGGCGGGGGCGGCACGACTACGAGCAGCGGGACCGAAACGGCCGCCGGGAGTTCCGACGCGACGATACGCATCGGACAGTCGCTGAACCCAGTCCG
>NZ_JPES01000025.1:0-28238 GCF_000730175.1 Haloferax sp. ATB1
TCGCAGATGGTGCAATCGTTGGCACAGCGCTCAAAGAAGGTGGCAAGACGACGAACCCTGTCGACGAAGCAGCAGTCGAACGGCTTGTCGCGTCCGTTCGCTAGGCCTCGCTGTCTCAGCGGTTCACCGCGTCTCGAGAAACACTTGAACGTCGGATTCGGCTGGGAGATTGCCCCGTGCGCCCAGTTCAGTACAGTTGAGCGCGGCCGTGGCAGCGGCGAATCGTCCTGCGTTGTGTGCTGTGTAGTCGTTAAGCAGCCACGTATGAATCAGCCCCGCAGTAAACGTATCGCCAGCGCCGGTCGTGTCAGTCACATCCACGTTGAAGGCCGGGACGTCGGTCACCATCCCTCCTTCGAGAAGGCGTGCTCCGTCACTTCCCTGTGTAATCGCCGCGCGAGAGACGTTCCGCTGCGTAAGCGTGGCAATGGCTTCGTCGGCTCCACCACCAAAATACGAGTGTGCGGCGACCTCGCCGGCCACGAAGAGATCAACAACAGAAAGCAGTCGGTCAATCGTCTCCGGTGTTGTCCCTCGGCCTTCGAGTTCCGAGAGTGGGCCTGCGAGGTCGAAGACGAGTGTCGAAATCTCACCACGCTCGCGGGCAGTCACCAGTCTCGAGACGACCGCATCAGGTGCATAGGCACTCGTGAACACCACACTAGCGTCACCCGCATACTCGATATCGCGCGCATCAAGTCGAAGGTTTGGAACGCTCTGGCCACCGGCAACGATCATTCGTTCTCCATCTGGATCACGGAGAATCAGCGTGTACGACGATTCTTCGGGTCCAGCTTGCATCCGAGAACAATCAATCCTGCGTGCTTGGAGGTCAGCTTCGATCTCGGCGACATCGTCGGCCCCGACGCGTGTGATGATTCCTGCCTTGTTCCCAAACTCAGCGAGGCCTGAGGCGACATTTGCAGCGACGCCACCCACGTCGGTCGCGTGTTCACGGGCGAATGCACCACCGTCGGGTTTCGGTAGATTCGACAGAGAGTAGATGTGGTCGATAACGGCACTCCCGACCGTCACGACATCGAACGATGACATATGCCTACTCAACGTTGGTTTGCCTTGAACATACAGGGATTGGGTTTATTGAAACCCATCTCACGTCTGGCGATTTACTGACGAAGTGAGTTTCCATCTGGATCCACGAAAATAGTGGGAAGAACGTTTCTTCTCAATGTCAACACTGAAGGATTGCAACAGACCTTAGTCTCAATGAATCGTCGACGGCGAGTGGACTAAAGAATTTGTTAACGGCCAGTAACCAGTTCAGTACTCTCTCTGTTTTACAACCGAAATCCCCTATCGATATCTCAATAATAGGCGCAACCGCCAAGATGAATATGATCGTGGCCGACTAGACTCGTGCTGAGTGCCTCTAAACCACCAGCATTGGTGTGTCTCGGGATGCCCGGCCTGATACACATCAAAGGTACCCCTTCACCTTTCACTCCGAAGTCGGATCGTCATTGACCCTTGACTGATGTCATGGGTTTGTCCGCAGACTTCTAGGCCACTTCATGGAGCCAGCGGCACGATCGAGGTTCTCGTGTACCATCCCACTCCCCAGAACCCTGAGTCTGAGGGTAGTTGTCGGAGTTGCTCGTCAACCCGTGGTTACTCGTAAATCTCGCAGCAATACCCTGAAGAACGTTTAACTACCGACCAGTAAAAGTGACATTATATGAACGGTCCTCCTCCCTCTCCAACCTCTGCGGACGATTTCTACCAGACACTTGTCGAAAATGCGGCAGAGGGGATGTTGACGATTGACTCGGATAGCAACATCGTGTATGCCAATCCAGCCGTTGAAGACATCCTCGGCTATGCACCCGCTGAGTTAATTGGGAGTTCAAAGATGAAAATCATCCCAGAGCGCTTAGAGCCAGTCCACGTGGCTGCATTAGCCTCGTATGTGGCGACAGGAGAGCGCAATATCGACTGGGATGGGATCGAGCTCCCGGCGCTGCACAAGGACGGACACGAAGTTCCGACGCTTATCAGCCTTCGTGAGCACGAACACAATGGCGAACAGTACTTTACTGGCATTATCCGGGACATCACCGAGCAGCGACAGCGCGAATCCCAGCTTCAAGAACAGAAGGATCGGCTGAATGAGTTCGCCGATATCTTAACACATGATATCCGGAACCCACTTTCTATCGCGTACGGATATACTGAGATTGCCCATGAACAGTCCGAAAGCCCTGAACTGGAGCGGGTCTTAGCGTCACTCAGTCGGATCGATACTCTCGTCAGCGATATTCTTGCCCTCTCAAAAAGGGCGAAGTCGTTGGTGAGGCTGAGTCGGTTGATATCCGCGAATGTCTCCATGCGTCGTGGAGTAGCGTTGAGACACAGCAAGCGACGCTCCAACTAGAAGATGAACTCGGAGTGATCGCCGCGGATAAGAGTCGTTTTCAGGAACTACTAGAGAACTTGTTTCGCAATGCCGTTGAACATGCTGGTGCTGGGGCGACTGTGACTGTTGGTAGTCTCTCTGACGATACGGGACTCTATATCGAAGATGATGGCCCTGGAATCGCTGAGCCAGTTCGGTCAGAGATATTCAACCACGGATATTCGACAACTGCTGACGGAACTGGCTATGGACTCTCAATTGTCTCTCAAATTGTGGAGGGCCATGGTTGGGAAATCGCCGTTACAACGGGTTCTGAAGGTGGCGCACGATTTGAGATCACGTGGTGAGAGTCGGACGACGTCTGCTGAGTTAGTTTTTGGAGAGCATCTCTAACGACCTCGTACTGCAGCCATGTCCGAAGCAAGTGTGAGGTAGGGCTCTGTTGAAATCCTCTGGCCCCGACAGAAAGTACGTGCTGAATAGAGAGTGAAGCCAGCATTCGAGAGTAGTAGATAGGTTACATCTCCGGGAACGAGGTCGACAGAAGCAAGGAAGAAGCTCGATCCTCACATCGTTCACATTCTTGGGTACAGAAGACTACTCGCGCTCTTCGATGACGATCTTCCGGGCCTCAGCTACGATACCTTGAGTCTCCGCAAATGCCTCTGCGTCTAAAGCGACAGCTGCGCCGACCCCATCTCGGAGGACGAAGTTCATCTCGATGACGTTCTCGAAGCACTGGACCAAGCACGTCAATTCGCCGTGGTCCTCTGCAAACGTGTCCTTGTAGACCGGTGCAGTCAACGAATCCAGCCGTGACTCGTCAACCGCTTTTTTTAATGTCGTCTTCTGTGTATCGGACAGCCACGTCATCTCGCAAGTAAACGACGTCGTGACTGTCTTGGTTGTACTTCACGATGCTCCGAAGATTGCCGTTTGTCCTTTCCTCGAAATATTCTTCGAGCCGAGACGCCATCTTGGTAGCCATTGTCAGTATATTGTCTGTGATGAATCATATAACTACGGTCAAATCCACCTCAATTCGCCCATTTAGCGGAATCAATGGCTGAGTTGATAGTTGCTAGTTGCTGGGCTACTGTAAGGTGTGACAGTTGCGTGACCGACTTGCGTTCTCTATTCAGCACGCACACCGAAACCTATCACCGACTGAGGGTTTCAACAGAGCCTGAGGTATCCATGTTTGAGTTTTATCTGGCAGGGAGGCGAGGGACCACATCCTCAGCGATCTGGATAGCAAGCTAGTGAGTAGAAACTAGCAACCTCGGGTGTTTGGGAGATGAGTTGTGGCGGTACGTTTGGGGGGCGACTGCTCGGGTTGTGCGCGCTCCGGCGGGCAGTCCGTTCCTGCCGGGCCCGGGCGTTTCGCGCTGCCGTTGCGTCTGCGACGGACGGGGCACGGTCACGGGGCCGGGTCGGGCCGCGTGCAGCCACCCGATACCGGTCAGCCCCGAGGGCGGACCTGCGAGCACTTGGCCCGCGTCCGGGCCATGACCGAGACCGGGCTGGCTGCATCTTCACCAGCCGTTGCGTCGGCGCTCCCTCGATGCGGTCGCGCCGCCGGCCGGCTGGTTCAGACGTGGCCGCTTGCGCGGTCCGGGCGGGCTGCTCGCCGTTCGGGCGATTGCCCTCACCCCTCGTTCGCCCGGGCTGCGGTGGCTACTGGGGGCTCGCCGTGCTCACCCCCAATATGCCACGGTCCGGGGCTCACTCAGGGCTGGCTGTGCGGCCTGCCGGGCGTGCGCTCAAACTCGACCGCGACGAGCTGTGGGTCCGCGGGCGTCCAGCCCGCACCGGGCTGCCGCACGAGGCGTTTCCGTTGCGTCTGCGACGGACGGGACAGGCTCGTGCGGGTCCGGGCGCGGTGCTGTTCCGGCGGGTCCTCGCTCTCTGCGGCCTCGCTGTGGCCGTATGCGACGCCGTTCACCACCGTATACCCCCCGGCCGTGCCGCCTCGGCGCCGCGGCCGCTTCCGTTGCGTCTACCGACGGACGGGGGTCGGTGAGGCGCCGACCCGCGGTGACCGGCTGGGTATATGGCGGTGACCGCGCGCTCACCTCGAGGTTCACCCCCCGCACTCGTTTGTTGGGGTGCCGTCGGTGCCGCGCCGCGCCGGACAGGGTCCGGCGTGAAGGCGCGGCGCGGGCACCTCGGTGACGGCGTCATCGGTCGACGTCGGAGCCGTGGCTCAAGTGTTGGTTTGTGAGAATCCCGCGAGTGGTGTCGCGGGCGTCGGCGCGTCAGCGCCTTCAAGGACTACAATGTCTAGTAACAACTCCAGTCGAAAGGTAGTTTCGGTGGCTGAACAGGCGTTCGAACACGCGGACGAGACGGCAGTCGACGAAGACGGGTTTGAGGTCGGGGGGGGGTCGTCACGAGACGCCGACGTTCCAGGCGACGGTACAACAGGAGATCCAAGCAAAGGTGGATGCGAACCACCCTGACGGGATTGCAGACACGAGCGATGAGCGGATTGACGGCGTGACGTTGGCCCAAGAAGAGCGCATTCAAGCGCGGGAAGCCGAACTCGAACGGATTAGTTCCCGTGCGGAACTGGGGTCGCAAGAGGGTCGTGAGGCGCGGTCGCGGGCGATTGTGGCCGAGCGGAGCGCTGCGCGACGGCGGCAGTTCCAGAAGCGCGCAGCAAGTGTGAACCCGATGGCGGACCCCGACCGGGCTGATCCCCGGACGGAGTTGACCCAAGCACAGTTGGGCGCAGTGAACTCTCAGGCAACACGGTTGGCGGAGAAACTGGATGGCTGGTCGCGAGCGGCGATCAGTCGGCGGCTGAGTGAAGCGGTGTTGAGCGGCAAAGACATGCTGTCGGCAGCGGTGAGCGTGTTTGAGGAACTCGAGGGCGCACCGGGGACGATGGTGCCGATCGGGAAACTGGAGGGTGTGTCGCGACGTGAAGTGTGCATTGAAGGGACGCTGACGACGGTGTGGGAGTCTGAGTCGCCGGCGATTCAGCAAGTGGGGCTCCTCGAAGACGAGACTGGGCAGGTGAAGCTGACGAGTTGGAAGGCCTCGGACGTGCCGTGGATTCGCGAGGGTGAACGCGTGCGGATTCACGGGGCGGCGCGGAACTGGTACGACGGGCGTGTCTCGGTGGCGCTGACGGGGTGGACGACCGTGCACTTCCTCGAGCGCGACGTTTGGTGGGACGCCTAACGGCGCGAGGCAGCCCTCTTTTTTGTTGGTTGCCGGGCCGACCCAGACCCCACCGCCCCACCCTCCGCTCCGTGCTCGCAGACGCTGCGCGTGCAGCCACGACCTCTGGAACACTTTTGGATGTCACGATGGGGGCTGGTGTCTTCGATATCTAACAATGAAAATGACTGTTAAATTGGGGTATTACTATCATGATTATTATGTTGTCTATCCAGCGACTAGCATGCTTCGGGGAAACCAACAAGGGCTGAATCGGCGACAAGCACTCCGCATTTTTGGGGCTTCATTTGCGATTGGAACTGCAGCTCTCAACGCGGGACGTTCAGTTGCTGCTCGTGCAGCCACAGAGCCGTCATGGCCGACGTTCCAGTTTGACAATGGTCGGTCTGGATACAACCCGCATGGGAAACGGCCTACAGGCAAACTCACAAAGTTATGGGAAACGACCGCCAGCTCAAATTCTGGCTGTCCTGCTGTCGTTGGAGACCTCGTGTACCACGGGACATCTGGGAATGGATTATACGCTTACGATGTTGATGACGGGACTATTGTCTGGAACAGTCCGACAAACGGGCGAATTGCTCCCTCAAGACCAACGGTAGCGAACGGAGTTGTCTATATTGGCGACTGGGAGCATGTCTTCTACGCATTCGATAGCACTACTGGGAGTGAACGCTGGCGCTACGATGCTGGTGCGATACTTAATCATGATTCAGTTGTTGCTGACGGGGTGGTGTATTTCAGTGACGCGGATGGAGTTATTCACGCGGTTTCAGCAGCTGACGGGACTGCTATCTGGACTGTCGACACCGGCTTTGGAATTACATCACTTGCGATGAGCGATGGGAGTCTTTTCTTCGGGGGTTCTAACTCACGGATCTCCCGGCTTGATGCAGCAACTGGCGCGGTCGAATGGTCTCATTCTGTTCCTTACTCCCCACGACACATTGTCCTCGTCGATGGGATTGTGTACGTTGGTGGCTGGCCATATCTCGCAACCTACGACGCAGCCGATGGAACAGAACGCTGGCGTGTCTATGTCGGGACAATCACCAACTCGCCAGCAATCTCTGACCGACTCATCTATCTCGGCTCTACCAACAACCAACTACTTGCATTTGATCGAGCGACTGGTGAAGAACAATGGGCCTTCACAGTTGGGGAACACCAGATCCAAGGAATTGTCTCTTCGCCTGCTGTTGTCCAAAACCGTGTGTATTTCGGTGGCTATGACGGCTACGTCTACGAACTCCATGCCCGGACTGGGAAGCTGATGTGGTCATTCGACACCGGTACTGAGATCACCGGATCTCCAGCTGTCGTTAACCGTCGTCTGTATATCGGGAGCCGCTTAGGGGGTATGTACGCATTCGGTTGATGAACGATTCCAACTCTATATTGGGCTCACAGTTCACGCGGGTTCGTCGGCGGGTAAAATCGACGATCTAAGTCTAGTGGGCTCTGTTGAAATCCTCAGTCGCTGATAGTTTGTTGAGGACGTACTGCATGGCGAGGGCGTATCTCGCACGAACCTACCGATTGCTCGTTGGCGGTTTCTGCCTTCGACTGCGAGTTCCAGCGTCAGTGATTCCATAGCTTGGACTCTCTGGAAGATAATAAACAAGCCTCTCGAGGTGAGGCAGCGCTGATAGGGAATCTCCACCCGGACTATGGTTGATGACCAGTCCGACGAAGCCTACGGTTGATCTCGACCGTGGCTACGCACAGGCACTCGCCATTCGACTCAGAGCAGTTCCCGCCCTCGCATGGATTGCCGCGGCTGTCGGCGGGTTCCTCGGGAGCGTCCCGCTTGGCCTGATGATGCAGTACGGGAATCCCGAACCCTTAATCGCGCTCGCCCTGCCGATGATGTACGGCCTCCCCGGGCCAGACCTGCTCGCTGGATGGGTGATTCACCAGTTCCACGGCGTCGCACTCACAGTGATGTACGTCGCCGCCGTCCAATGGGAACCACTCACCGAGTACCCAAGGACGCTCCGTGGAGCCGTTGTCCTCGCAGTTGTCGTCGGCGCTGTTTCGACGGTGCTGCTCTCGGTGTTATTGATGCCGCTTTGGCTCGGTGCAGTCGGCTACCCGTTCACGCCGGCGTTCCCCGATCTTACGATGCCCGAGAAGCTCTGGAGTATCCTCGGTCATGTCATCTACGCGCTCCCAGCAACGGTCGGGTACGCGCTCGTCATGAGGCGGTGAGGCCCCTGTACTTGTTGAGGACAATCTCCCTTTGGCCTCCTCTCCTCGCCGGATTTGCAGCGCTGTTCGCCGGTGTTGGCGCGTCCATGACGAAGATACGGCCGAGCGACACTCCTGGGGCTGTCGACTGGGCCGCAATGGTGTTGCTCGTCGGAACCGGTATCGGTCTGAGTTCGCTTGGGACAACACAGTTCCTGTCTGGTGCGGGATTTGGGACGGAGATGCTTGTCCTCTCGGGGATTTCGTACGGATAGACATCGAGATTCTCTAGTTAGCTCCTTGAGCAATGTGTGGTTCTCGGGTGTCTAGATTGGTCAGTAGAACTTTCGAAAATACAGTTATCTGATGAGTGCAGAGAAAACACGTTGTTCGACTTTTCGGAGATGCTCGCTCACAGTCGTAGTTGCGACACCAATCTGAGTCGCAATCTTCTCGTGAGTGGTTCCTCTCGGTGTTTCGTAGTATCCCTCCTCAACTGCCAGAGTGAGTACCTCTACCTGGCGCTCAGTCAATAGTGAGATGATCTCATTCTCCCCTGGCTTACGCTCTCCCTTTTGAGGAGGGTGAGTTCAATATCTGATGGAATTTCCGAGATGACACGATGAAGCGTTTGTTCATCTCCGCTCATCGTGATCTTGAGTCCATCATCAGTATGTGTTATGGGTGTCTCGAACACGATTCCGTGTGACCGGGCAAGAGAGAAAAATTCACGAATCGGCTTGAGTGGGCGACCGTGGATGTACACAAGCCCACTTCCGTTCTCTGGCACATCACAGGAGATGACCTCTTTGTGGTCCGTGAGGTATGTTCTCACCTGATCGAGGTCGCCTCGAAGATGGTAGAGCAGAATAATCGTCCCATCTTTGAGAATAGTAACGTGGTGCAGCGACTCACGGATTATCGACGGATCCGCTGCGAGTAACTGATTCGCCGGGTGGAATCCGCCTTCGACCGAGATCTCCAGCGTAATCGACTTCATGAGATTACTCCGGTTCCCTTTGACTAATAAATGAGCCTGTCCAGATGAGGCAACGTTGACATACAAATCCCAGTCTAACGGTAGTTTGCCTCATGAAAAGACAAAGCCTTGGTTGGCGTCAGTTCCATATCAGATCGTTATGGAGAGCAGTATCTCTTCACTCTGTAAATAGCAGTACGAGTGGAGCGATTTGAGATGGGTGTTCGAATCAACGAATCCGAGAGTGTTCTCGCCACGTTGCGTAGCCGAGACGCAATTCTTCCGGGGGTGATGACGGTGATTTTGGTTGCGACTTTTACTTATCTCTCGCCGGGGTTATCACTGATCACCACGTTCGTTCCTGCCATTATTCTCGCATACGTGTGCTATTTATTAACGAGCTTTCAACGAATGCCTGATCCAAGTCGGGTGCTCCCCGTCTACTTAATCGCATTTGCTGTCCAGTTCTTGCACTTCGCCGAGGAGTTCTCGACCGAGTTCTACACCCGCTGGCCGGTTGAGGTTTTCAACGCAGCCCCGTTCGAGCTCACGACGTTCGTTCAGATCAATATGGTCTCGTACGCTGCGTTCGCTCTTGGTGCGGTCGCCATCTACCGTGGTATCAAGGGTCCAATGCTCATTGTCTGGTTTTTCACCCTCATGGGAGTCATCGGAAACGGCGTTCTACATCCCGTCTATCCGATCCTCGCGACCGGCGAGTTCGGCTACTTTCCCGGACTCTATACGTCCGTCATCTATCTGATTTTAGGCCCGGTCCTGTTTCGTCGTCTGTGGGAAGTCCGAAGCGATAGTGGTAGTGCTGTGAACCATGACGTTGAGACGAACAGTAAAACTGGGAGCAGTCAATGAGACCTTTCAGCGACCGAGATACTGTAGAAACAATGAACTATGACTCGATGAAACACCAAGCAGGATTAGTATCAAATGTCGAATGAGGTAAACAGTATGAAATTCGTCGACTTGAGTCACACGTTCGAAGACGGGATGCCCGGGTTCCGTCAAAAGAACGATGACGGGACACATACGGAGTACACTGCAGAGGTATATCCGTTCTTTACACACGAGGAGTCTCGGGAGATGTACGAAGGTAAAGCCGCGTTCGAGGTTACCGAAATGCGGTTCCAGACGTCCATGGGGACGTATATAGATTCACCGTATCATCGACATCCGAAGGGTCGTGACATCAGTGAACTTGACATCGGCGAACTGGTACTCCCTGGGACGGTCGTCGATGCTCGTGGGCTTGCTGGCAACGAAGAATTGACTGTTGACGCACTTCCCCAGGAGTCTGCCCTCGCAG
This sequence comes from Haloferax sp. ATB1, assembly GCF_000730175.1. NCBI lineage: Archaea > Methanobacteriati > Methanobacteriota > Halobacteria > Halobacteriales > Haloferacaceae > Haloferax > Haloferax sp. ATB1. The sequence continues at coordinate 10,054 of NZ_JPES01000025.1, forward strand.
GTACCGCCGTCCTGTTCAATTTTGGATGGGACGAGCACTGGGGCACAGAGCAGTACCGATCCTACCCATACATCTCTGAGGCCGTCATTGAGAGACTAATCGATGCAGATGTTTCTCTGGTTGGCGTAGACACGCTAAACGTCGACGACCACCAGAACCCCGCCCGCCCGGCCCACACTCGACTCCTTGACGAAGAGATCTTCATCGTCGAGAATCTCTGCAACCTCGATCCGCTCGGTGGTGAGTCATTCCGATTCTTCGCTGTGCCGATCAAAGCCAAAGACACTGCTGCAATGCCCATTCGTGCGTTTGCCGAAGTTGACTAGTGAGACGAGAAGACGGTATTCGAGATGTGTAGCAGAGGATACTGGCCGGATTAAGCGAGTTAAACAGCACGTTCCCCCACTAGTTGTCTGTCATCCCAGCTACTCGTCTCGTAGCAGCAGTCAGGTGGTAAGTTTGCTCGTATACTGTTGTTCCCAGTCGTCACGGGCTTCGATTTCTCGACGACCGCGAGCGGTGATCGCGTAGACGTTCGTTCGGCGGTCCTTTTCACCCTTGTCGAGGAGGCCTTTCTCAACGAGTGTGTCGAGGTTGGGATACAGCCGACCATGGTGGATCTCAGTTTCGTAGTAGTCCTCGAGTTGGTCTTTGACTGCAAGCCCGTGTGGCTCGTCCAAACCGGCGGTGACGTACAGCAGGTCTCGTTGGAACCCGGTCAAGTCGTGCATTTTGCTGTCCGCAGCTAGTTTAAGAATACATATACGTTTGTTGGCCACGGCCGGGTTTCAGAGTGGCCTCGCTGGACGAACGTTTATATCGGAACGTACGGCCACGACGCGGTATGCCGCCCTACCGTGATCGGACCGCGGAATTTCAACCGTATGGCGAAGCGACGCAGATCCCAGACGCACAGTTGGAGACCGACCACGCTGACCGCGGTGACGGAATCCCAGAGCGTGACTACCCTGCAGGCGACGACCGGGATACGGACATCTGTCAGACCTGTGGGCGGGCCATTCTTCGGACCGAGGGACAGTGTCGGTTCTGCCTCGAGCAGGACGTCTCGGTCCCAGACAGCACCTCTGCGCCCCACGAGCAATCGCTCCACGGCATCGTCTGTTTGCTCGTCACCTCACAGTCCTCGCGTGGGGCGGTCGCAAACGGGACTGCTGCAGCACGCTTACTGCAGCGTTCTCACTCGTCGCCCATCGACGAGTGTACACTCATTGCGGCGCTCGAACAGTCGATCGCGGAGCCACTCCGAACACGGTGCGGCCACCTCCCGGACGTCGTCCCAGCGACTGGGTCACGTGCTGATGGCTTCGTGGCGAAAGCACGGTCAGTCTCGTTGTGGTCCGCTTCTCCTTCGGCGGAGAGTTCTTTTTCGCGATGGTACGACGCTGCTGGGACACAGATTACTGAGGACTCCCGTCGTGAACGGTTGCTCTCGGACTCGGAGACGTGGGTTGTCCCGGCGATTGCACTTCGACAAGCGTCTGCTGATACCTCGTCGTCACAGTCGTCGTCATCCTCGCCAACACGGCAACGGCTCCGCTGTCAGTCCTGTGGTAAGCAGACACCGCATTGGTTCGACTCACGCGACGACAGCCCGCCCGCAGCGTGGGCTGGTGAGCCTGTCTGGCAGTGTTCCGTGTGTCGAACACCACAGTACGGACCTGATCCAGATTCCTGAGATTGGTACGAGAATGAATCAGGGGGCTCTGTTGAGTTCCGTAGAACTAACAGAAATCGTGTGACGCAGATACAGAGTTCATCAAGTACCACCTCTTCTGTCAGATCGTTGCCGGAGAACGGGTAGGCACCTGACTACACACCCAATCTCGGATGGGACGAGCTCCCTCAAGCTATAAAGTAGTGACACGACTACGTAGACACAATAACCAGGTGCCATCTCTCTTTGAAACGACGACACCTCCTCCTCGGAACTACTGGACTCCTCACCGCACTCGCCGGCTGTAACACCAGCACCGAAAACAACGAAGACATAGCGAACCCCAACAACACCACGGAAACAACCCCTACCAATAGTGCAGATATCTCAATCAACATATCGACTTCTTCGCAGCCAGACAAGCTACCGCCAATATGGAGAAATCATAATATCGAGGATTTCCAGGCCCAGTTCCAGGTAGAAACTTCAGGCAACGTGGAATCAGTCAATGTATCCAACGAGAAAGTACAGATAGGCCCTGATTCTGAACAATGGAACAATAATACAGTTACTGTGCAACCAGGACAAATGACGCCTGAGGAACAGGAATTCACCGCAACAGCTTCTTCAGGAAGTAACCAGGCCCAGGATACAGCACCAGCTGTAAAGCCAACACCAGGCAATTACAAAGTCGACGTAGTCCCCGAAAGAAACGAGGAGCTGAGAAATCAGATTAGCCAGAACTCTCTAGAAGATAACTACCTGGAGAAACGTGGCGGATTCATTACATCAGACCCAGTAATAGATAACTACAGCAGCCACAAACAGCTAGGATTCGACAAATTCGGAATCGACCTAGCAGCATACGAATGGCGACATGACAACGACTACACCGGCGCAGCAGAAGTTCAACCTAGAAATGTAAGGAACTTCGTGGACAGCATTGGTGTAGACACAGGCAATTCCGATATTGAAGCGATAAAGAGTGGAGACGAAGTACCTGCAGCTATCTACCCTAATGGAAGCATGGCAGAGAGAAGAGGAGGAAACTTCGACTTCGAACAATTCTCAAATGCAGAAACGGTTGGAGAAGCCCTCGACTGGGTCCACCCATACCTGTTTAACTGGCATGCAAAGATGACTTCTGATGGCCCAATCTCTTCAGAAGATTCAATATACGCGCCTTCTCTCGAAGAGGCAATTGAAGAAAACACCAATAAGCGTTTAGAAGTTCATGCATGGGATGTAGGATTAAGCGGAGGAATACACGGCAACGGCTTGATTTACGGTAGGAACGCCGATGGCACAGAGGAACTAAGAGTGATGGAGACCGTGGCAGCTCCTGTCACAGCTACCGCCGATGACCAACAGCTCCATCCATTGGTAGATGATTCCGGATATCTTGATCCCGAAAATGATGGTTTCAGAGAATACTGGCATCCTCTAAGATTTGGCTGGGAGGACCACTACGGGCAGAATGGCGATGCCTTTACTTCACAAAAAAGAAGCGCAGTACGAACTATAGGAGAAATACCCAACTCATTCCAGCCAGAAGGTACGCGTCACGCTGGAGCTTCTGAGACAGTTGCTCCAACAACCGAGTACGTAGTAGACTTCACCGAAAAGCTCAGGAACTTCAACCAAAATGACACGGATTTCAAGACACTATACAACCAGTCAAAAGTACTCGAAAAAATGACCAGACATCAGGATGAAAACCACATTATATACGGTACAACAGAAAACTCACAGTACGCGGTTGTAGAAGATGACTCTCTGATTGAAGATGTATGGGAAGATACAAGCGGAGAATACGACGACTTCAACCAGTTCCTCCGAGACAACCCAGAATACAGCATGAGCATGGAAGACATCGATAACTCCCTAGAAGGAGAAGAAATGAATGACTTCAGCCAGCAAATACTGGCCGGAGCCTAGTTCCCGGCCACACCCAGTCTGCTTCAACCCTTTTTGTATTTGATAACTTCTGGTGTATCGTAGTGGGTTGTGTTTGTGTGCGCCGGCGATGGGCGCCGGCGCAGGGGGTCGGACAGACATCGACTCCTGAGTCGGCGAGGTGACGACGAATGCACCAAGTAATCTACGCACTCGTGACTGCATCGACAACAGACGAAGCCCTCTCGCGGGCCGCTGACGTATTCGACCAACTGGTGGGTGCTGCACCGCACGCCGAGGCGGTGTTCGACTACTATGTGACGTTCGATGACGACTCGACAACGGTCGCCGGCAGCGCCCGGTGGGGCAACCTCCCGGTTGCAGTGCCCGTTGGCTCGGAGGACGGCCAGGAACTCCTCGAGAGCGGGTGGCAGGCGACGACACGCGAGTTCGAGCGGAATCTCGAACGTGTTCGAGAGGGTGTTGACGACCTTGACGCGACGGCAATCATGCGCGATGAGGACCTCGTCAGGCATGCGTGCCACAATCTCGGGGCGTACCGCGGACCGGCGGTGTACCTCTACGACGAGTTCGCTGACGGGATTCGGCATCGCGAGCGACTTGAGCAACTCGTCGGGTCGAACGACCATCTGTGGATCGTTCCCGCTGATGTCCATTACTGAGTCGACGCTGTGGCCAATGGTACTCTTGAGAGAGACACTTCCTGATCGTGGTATCGCTGTTCGAATCGTCGTCGACGACGCGGCTGACAGCTATCGTGTTGAGTACACCCCGCTGTCCGGGGGTGTGGTAACCGACGAGTGGACTGTGTTCGGTGGCTCCGTCGGCTATGATGCGTCGGTGTTTGCGACTGACACTGCTGCACGTGCGTTTGTCGAGCGCGTTCGAACGACCTCACACGATGACGGCCTCGCGGAGTTAGCAGTAGATACAGAGTAAATCTTCTTGTGGTGTGTCGCACCGGACTCATATTGGGATACTACTCTGCAATCACCACAGGAAGACAGACGAAATGTACTCTCATCCTCTCACTTTCACGATTGTATTCGTGAATTCACAACCTTACAGTCGACGGATTACCGAACTCCTACGACAGGGTACCTCATTCAGCTCTATTGCGCGTTCAGCAGGTCTCCACTACGGCGTTGTTTTTGCGCCGCCCAAAGGGGCGGAGGCGCAGTAACAGATGTTGATTCCAACGTCAGTAGCCGAGTTGTCTCGTTTTCCACACCATTCACTCACGATCCCTACGACGGTGGTGAATGATTGATGAGTCTCGAGCGCGTGTTCCGTCACGACGAGGCGCTGTTCGAATTTCTGTGGTGTCCGGTGTGTGGCACGGAAGCGTTCACGCACATTCCGTTTGAGGGAGTGTTCTGCACAGAGTGCAATACCAGTGTGACGTGCCGTGAGTCGCCTGAGTCGCGGGGGTACGATGAGGCGGTCATCATCACATTCGACGCGACGACGACGTGGAATCTCCACGTCGACGAGAAACTTCGCCGGCCGCTTCCCGACGACGAAGCGCAAGTTAAGATTCTTGGTGCGCCTGGTGACTACCATGTCGACTGGTGGGCACCAACTACGACCGAAGACTGGACGCCAGTCGAGCGCAATGAGTTTGCTGACAAATCCGAACCCGAGGAGGTGTCGCATCTCGCATAGCGTTGATCAGGTGAATAGCCGCTACTAGCGCACCGCGTGATTTTTTGCGCCCGTGATGGGTGCGGGCTGAAGACACAGTCCGTGTGACGTGAGTTCTATGAGTCACCAACAGACAGAGTCAGACGTCTCGATCGACGAGATTCCGGTCGACCTCGACCTCGTGCATCGTTCGGAGTTCACCCGAGCCGACATTCCCGATGAAATCGAGTCGATTACGTGGTCTCTTCTGAGCGAACAACCGCCGACAAACCCACTCATCGTGCTCAAAGCCGCTCGTTGGTGGTACATCCACGGCACAGGTGAGTCCGATCCCGTGTACTGCTGGGCGATTGAGTGGGTTCGCCACCTCACGACCGGCGAGGCGACTGCGAGCGGCCTGTTCGGCGAGTGTCGATAGTACCTTCGTAGCCTCGAGTGCGAGGATACCGACCAGTAGGTCGTCTCGCCTGTTTTTTGTGCGCCCCAGAGGGGTGCGGCGCGTCCTGGAGGGACGCATCAGAACTGAAACCAATGGCAACAACGAGTTCCCCGTCGGTGTCGTTCGACGAGACCGACACGCGACACGATGAGATGCATCGTACGATCGAACAGTGGCTTGCTGATCTCGCTGACGACGTCGACGACGCTCGGGCGAGCGAGCAGTTTCAAGCGTGGCTGGACGTCCAGAGTCGATTCCACGACTACTCTCACCGCAACACACTCCTCATCACCCTCCAATGCCCTGAGGCGACAAAGGTTGCTGGCTACCGGACGTGGCAAGAAGAGTTCGAGCGACACGTCCAGGAAGGCGAGTCGGCGATCTGGATTTGGGCGCCGATCATCACGACCCAATGCCCCGAGTGTGGGAACGCACCGAGCTATCACGAAAACAGCGAGTGTGAGTACGACGAGACGCCGCCCGAAGAGTGGTCGGAGGGCCTCGTGGGCTTCAAGCCCGCACCCGTCTTCGACATTTCGCAGACCGAGGGCGAGCCACTCCCAGAACTGGATACGGCGGCGACCGGTGAGCCTGATACGCTCGTCGATGACCTCACTCACATCGCGTCGGACCTCGGCGTGACCATCCGCATCGTCGATCCCGACGAGTGGCGACATGGGGAGGCGAAGGGCGTCTGCCAGTCGCGGAGCGTCCAGGACCTCACCCCACTCGTGGAAGTGAAGGACCGGCCGAACCGTGCCGATCTCGCGTCGACGATCATCCACGAGTACGCCCACGCGATTCTGCACTTCGACATTACTGACGCGACCGAGCGGGCGAAACGCGAGGTCGAAGCAGAGGCCGTCGCATACGTCGTCGGTCGATACCTCGGTTTGGATACGAGTGGGTCGGCGTTCTACCTCGCGGCATGGCAGGGCGACGAGACGGACGTGCTGCAAGAGCGACTGGGTCGGATTAGCGGGACGGCCGAAGAGATTCTCTCAACACTCGACGCGATCTAATCCCGTCTGCCGTCCGGCGCAGTCTTTCCATGCGCCCGAAGGGGTGCGCGCATTGCGCGCTGGCTACCATGATTCCTGTACTACCAGAGTTCGATCCACCTACGCGTGTCCTCAAGCGAGCGCAGTACGAGGCGTTCGCGTTCGAACTGCTTGGCGGCGATGTCCGTGTTCGCAACGAGAGCTATGCCGACCCGACTGCGCACGAGTACCGCGTTCGTATTCGGGATGGTGTGCCTGATTCGTGTTCGTGTCCCGCTGATGCGAGCGGTGACGATCCGTGTAAACACCGGGTTGCGGTCGCGATTCGCCCACGAATACTCGAACTTGCCGTGCAGATGCGCGTCGTCGCAGATGGTGGGGCAACATCGAGCGCCGATGACGACACACCGGACCTGCCCTGCGAGTGTGAACAGTTATCTGAATCTCTTCCCTGTTGGAACTGTATTGACGCTGGGCGGCGTGACCTGTCTGAATAGTCGTTGGTGAGGGTTCGTTCGTTATCAGGTACTCGTCAGTCGTCGGAGTGCTGAGACGCAGCGTACGCACCAGCAAACTGCTCGCGCATCTCTCGTCAGAGTAGTTCGCTCATCACTTCGTAGACGACCGACTGCGGGTACTTCTTGAGGAAGCGTTGGACGTCGGCTGCACATTCGCTTTTTTCAGTCGCAAAGTTCGCAGACCATGGTGAGCTACTCATACAAGACTGTCATTTGTTGTTTCAGTTAACTGTTTGATTGGTGAGGATACCTACTAACGCAGTCCGCAAACCGTGACTCACAGATATCCAATAACTCGAGTGTCGAGTGTACGAAACTCGGTGGGCACGAGGCCCACGAGGAAGTTATCAAGGGGTGGGCGCGGATGGCTTGGTACGCGATTTCGCACCCGTTGCAGAACAGAGCGCGTCTTGTGTGACACGTCGAGCCTGCAACGGTAGTTCACTTGCGAGCCTGTTTGGTGTTGTGGTTCAATCATTTAACGCCCCCCAAGAGAAGCCTGCTTGTTCGAGACAGCAACCGCGTTTTTTGGCCCCTGACGGGTGCGGGGCGCAGCGAGATGCGTCGCGCGGTGTTCGAGATGGCGACACGAGATGTCTACGAGCGACAGTTCGACGAATCGTGCGGGAAATCCTGTGGAAACGCTTCTTGTCCGGAGTGTGGCGGCCAGGTCATTACGGACGCTGGTGAGCGACGGTGTGAGTCCTGTGGACTCATCATCAACGGGCATGGTATCGACCGCGGCCCGGAGTGGCGGTCGTTCGAGCGAAAGGAGCGCAAGCGAGTGGGTGCACCGCGAACGCCGACGCGGCACGACCACGGTCTCGCGACCGAAATCGGCCGACACGTCGACGCGAACGGGGCCCCGATCCCGGGTGAGAGACGACAGCAGCTCTCCCGGCTCCGCACCCAGCACAGTCGGAGTCGATACCAGTCGAGTCGTGAACGTCGGCTCGCACATGGGTTAGACGAAGTCCGGCGACTCGTCGGTGCGCTTGATCTCCCAAACAGCTTGCGTGACCAAGCATGCCGGTGTTTCCGGTCCGCTCAGCAGGCGGATCTGTTGCCCGGACGATCGATTGAAGCAGTCGCGGCTGCGAGCGTCCATGCCGCCTGTCGATGTTCGGGGCTTTCGCGGACGCTCGCCGAACTCGTCCCACTCGCACGGGTCGCTGGTTCTCGTGTGCGGTCAGCGTACAACGCACTCAATACAGAGTTGGGGCTGCCTGCGAAGCCCGTCACACCAGTCGAGTTCGTTCCACGAGTGGCGGATGCGCTTGATGTGACGGACCAGATTTGGCGGCGAGCACGGTCGTTGGCTGAGGCATCAAGCGATGAGTGGGCTCATCGGGGCGCAAATCCACATGCAGTCGCGGCGGCGTGTGTGTACACGGCTGCGGCTGAGCGTGACTGGCAGCTTACCCAAGCGCGTGTTGCAGCCGTGAGTGATACCTCAGTCAAAACGATCCGAACACAATACCAGACGTTGTGTGAAGCTACCGGTTGAAGGTTCGAGATGAGAGCAAGGGTTGTGTTGTATCCGTGACCGGTTTCACTCGCTTCATCCTATTCTGGTCGTGCTCTCGACTGGCACTATCATTTAATAGTAGTATATAAAATTCAATTACAATGTCTCACGAGAAACGGCTTGCGTCGCTTGAAATTCAGAACGTTGTCGCATCGTGCGCAATCGGCCAAGAGTTGGCGTTAGATTCGCTCTCGATGGACCTTGTGGGCGCCGATTACAACCCGGATAATTTCCCGGGACTCGTGTATCGAACACAGGAGCCAAAAGCAGCGAATCTGATTTTCCGGTCTGGCAAAATCGTGTGCACTGGTGCGAGTAGCGTCGACGGGGTCAACCGTGCATTAGACCAGGTATTCGAAGAACTCGGTAGCCTTGGAATCCCGATCAATGACCGGGTGGAGGCGACTGTGCAGAACATCGTATCGAGTGCAGACCTCGGAACAACTCTCAATCTGAATGCACTTGCGATTGGCCTCGGGCTCGAAAACGTCGAGTACGAACCCGAGCAATTCCCTGGCCTTGTCTATCGGATCGACGAGCCGAACGTAGTGGTCTTGATGTTTGGATCGGGGAAGATTGTCATCACGGGTGCGAAGAAGGTGGAGTTTGCACGTGAGGCGATTCAGGTCGTGAGCGACGAGATTGACTCGCTTGGGTTACTCGGTTGAGCATCGGATTCTGTAGTCAAGTTGTCCAATTGCCGGGGAAAGACAAAGGGTGATAACTGGCCTCTATGCTGGAACGGGATATCTGGGTCACACCTGAGCCGACTGATTCAGGGTGTAGTCTCGACTAAATTTCTGTATTCGGTCCAAGTGGCGTTTCAGGCATTCAAACAACGAGAAACGCCCCGCTTCGGTTGCTCTGTATTCCCTTTGACCATGCACAGGTGCTTGAAAGTATATTCTCCGACCGGGTTTGCTGTTATCGCTCGCTCATCGTACGTAGACGACAATTGAAGACGAGTACTGGTGCGACAGTCGATCAGATACTGAACACCGTCAGGGCGTCCGAACATCATCGGCATAACAGTGAGAGATATTGGTGATATACGTGTCAGTATGGGTTCCTCTGAAACCACCGGTGAGACGCAAAGACTCGATGTCAGAGATATCGACGGTGAACCGTTCAGCCATATCATGTCTGCAATCGGTGAGTTGAGCGCGGGTAACTCACTTCTTCTTGTCAATAGCTTCGAACCGGTCCCACTCTACGATGTCCTCAAACGGCGTGGGTGTGAGTTTCAGACGACTCAGGTCGAAGACGACGAGTGGCACATCACGATCTCTCTGAGATAGTAACGACTGAAGATGTGTGCACCACCGCAACCGCTTGCAAAGATACAGGAATCATACCGGTATTTCGGTCACGACGTGTGACGTGCTCCAATCTCGATCAAGAGCCGTACTAGTAAATATCCATATCCGAGCGACCCCAGGAGTGCGACGCCGTCTCCGAGAGCACCTACAAGAGACATACCTGCGATTCGGCCGAGGACCGAGAGGACGAGCCCAGCGAGGAGTGCAGCGATTATGAGCTGGGTAGTCCGTTCGCTCGCCCCACGAAACCGACCTGCAGACGGAGGATAAAACAGGAAGATAAACCCGACAATGACGAGACTGAGGAAACCAAGGAGGTTGAGCTGACGGTGTGCAGCTAGCGTCCCCGGAGGAAGCGCAGGTATCTCAAGTACGCTCCAAAGGGCCATCGTGAGCCCGATAGCAACACCCACAACACCAGCAATCACACCTGCGAGAACACTTTCTGTTCCGACTCGCCGGCGGTCTGACCGGAAGAACACACTGAGATACAACGCTGCAAAGCCGACGAACGCTACCGCTTCACTCACCGCCCCCGCGACGAAAAGTGGACCACCACCCAGACCGGCGGCAACCAATGCCGGTCCAACTGCACCGGCGGGGAGGACGACTGCGGCGAGTTTTTTCGATACCGGAACACCGAGGAACCGAGGGCTGAGACGAACGCTGAGCGTGAAAACGAGGAGGACTGCGAACCCCGCGGCTACCAAGTGTGTGATTCGTGGAAAATAGCCGTCCGTGAGCCCTGGTAGCATTGTCGTACGCGCGAGTAATTCGTACGACCCAACCGCGAGATAGGCGAACGGGATGATGAGATACCGGTTTGCATACTGGTCTACCCACTCGTAGCTCTCCCTGTGAGAACTCGTTCCCGTTTCCCCGCGTCGGACCTCGTTTCGGACCGACCACGACAGCGCAGCGACGAACGCTGCGACACCACTCCCCCAAACGAGTGCCCCAAGAGTCTCCCCAAATGTCGGTCCAGCCGAACCTGCAGAGAATGCAAGTAGCACAGTCCCCAACGTGGCTGCCACGAAATGGACTGGTGGGATGGTGTCGGTAGAGAGCGTCGTCCCGAAATACGAGGGAACTAACAGATAGGCCATACCGAAGACAACGTGGGAGACGAACCCGAAGAGAGCGAGGATGACCTCAACACGATGAGTGATGCTGATCGTTGCACCGAGTCGCCAGCAGACGAAAAACACGGCACTCGCGATGATGAATCGCCGCGACCACCGACTTCGGCTCGCTCCTGTCATCGGAGACCACCCGAGACGTTCCGCTTCGAGCTGAGTGTGTGCGGTCTCTCGTCTCGAATAGCTGCCTTTGACCCCGTCATTGGCTGTGGCGGTGCATCGCTCATCATCCAGTCGTAGACAGCCGAGGAACAAACAGTTCCACCCGAACGTATTCGGGAGAACGCTGAACGAGTGTTCACGTCATAGTTCCGCTGTATGCCACGTGTCGATTTTGATGCGAACCGGACGTACAATGCAACCCGGTTTTCTGCCAACGAAGCGTTTCTGACCGGCCGGACAAAAGTCATCTGTGGCTTCTTCGAGTCGGGACAGTTTATCCCCGTCCACGCACCGCCGAGCGACCTCGTCGTCAGCGTTCGATCTGGAAGCGGGCTCGTCCGTGAAGGTGAGACTGACCACCATGTCACCTCTGGTGACGTAGTGTTTGTCCCCGCGGAGACGAAACGTGGAATACGAGCTGACGAAGATTCAAGACTCGAAGTATTGTTGGTGACGTCGCCACCGCCGACCGATGCTGAACACGAGCCGGTTCGCCGCGGGTTGACGGAGGACGATTTCGAACCATTGCTTACCAGCGAGTGATTCGTTGTCGGCAAACTCCCTGTAGCTGTCTTCATGGGTGGTGATCGACCTCCCACTAAGGGGCCATCTACTTGTGACCCGAGTACAACAGCCCCGTGACCCGAAGACGTTCGCACAAAGGTATTCTTACTACCGGTTCGGACCTGAAGCTGATGAGTGAGCGAACGACCGAACTTCGCCAGTTGACAACCGAACTCCGAACCCACGACGACGTTGATGACGCGTTCCTCGCCAAGAGCTTCACCGATCGCCACGTGATTGTCGACATCAAGGGTGACAGCGGAGTTCCGTCGAACGTAGCGAACCGACTCGCGGCACACGGGCTCCGTGGCGCCGACGAGGTGTATGGCGACGATGAGCACGGGTCTTTTGCCGGTGCCGTCGGTGACGCGACACGGCATCATTTCGTGGATGTCCAGACTCGCGGTGCTCACCAGTCATACGTGTAGACTGAGTCGACAATGTGCGCGCAGATGTGTGGTTGATTATTCGAGTCAGGAACGTAACTGACTGTCTGGGTATCGTATCGGGATCGTTGTGCTAGTTAGCCCAGTCTGCACCCCATTGGTCGAGGGCTTCGAAGACGGGACACAGAGCACTTCCCTTCTCGGTCAGCGCATAATAGCTCGCAACCGGTGATTCGAACTCCTTGTGATTGTCGACCAACCCCTCCGCTTCCAAGTCGTCGAGTACACGCGAGAGCGTGTAGGAACTGGCCCCGGTTGAGCGTTTGAGTTCGTTGAACCGCTTTTCACCGCCCCGCAGGTCGTTGAGCACGATGAGCTTCCACTTTGCTCCCATCTGCTCGACAGCCCCCACAACGTTGCAGACGTCCGCATTCCGCCGCTCAACCTCGGTGTCTTCACTAGTGTCAGCTTCGGGTGGTTGGGTCGCCATTACTTGGTCACACTATTGTTGCCTGAAATATAAATAGGTTTGTAACCAAACCAGGTAATGTAATGGAACTACAAAACTCGACAGTGCTCGTGACCGGAGCGACCGGCAATATGGGTCCGTACGTGACGGATTCTCTCGTTGCTAGTGGTGCCAATGTTATCGGAACCTACGTCACCGACACAGCGAGAGATGAAGTCGAAAAGCGCGCTGAAAACGGCGACGCAGTATCGTACTACCCGGTCGATCTAACTGATCAGGCCGCTGTTGACGCCTTCGCCGAGACGGTCGTCGACGACCACGGACCTATCGACCACATCGTCGGACTCGCCGGTGGCTTCTCGATGGGAAGCGTAACTGATACCGACGTCGATGCCTTCCAGGCCGCGCTGAATCGCCACGTGACGACAGCGTTTCTGACCGTCAAAGCCTTCGCGGACCAGCTCGACGAGCAGAGCGGTGTCGTCCTGTTCAGTTCCGAGCGTGGCATCAACCCCGTCGGCGGTACGCTCGCGTATGACGTCGGTAAGGGCGCAGTTCGAACGCTGACCGAGTCGCTTAATATCGAACTCGATGCACGTCTCAACGCAATTGCACCGTTCCTCATCGACGTGCCCGGGAACCGCGAGGCGATGCCCGACGCTGATTTCTCGGAGTGGACGGACCCCGAGGCCATCGTTGATGAAGTGCTTCACCTGCTTTCGAACGAGGGCGTGACGGGGCAGATCATCCGGATGACCGGCGGCCAGTCGAAGTTGGAGGAATAGTCGTGCAGACCGAGACACAACAACCGCCATCAGAGACGGCTACACGGTGGGGTCTAGCCTTTGTTCGGCTCGCGCTTGGAGTTCCGATACTTATTGCAGGCGTCGGCAAAGTGTTCGCAATCGGACCGAAACCGATGGGGGTCTCGGGCTTCGCGGGTTTCTTGACAAGCCTCAGCGTTCCGTTCCCCACAGCTACTGCGTGGGGAGTCGGCCTTATCGAACTTGTTGGCGGCCTCTTGTTGGTAGTCGGCGTGGCTGTTCGAGTCGTAAGTGCGCTGATTACAGTCGACATGATCGTCGCAACTGTCTTGTACCACCTTCCCAACGGATATCCCGCCGCAAGTGATGGTATCGAACTGACGCTCGTGTTAACCCTGATCGCAGCAGCACTTGTACTGAGTGGCCCCGGCGCGCTCTCGGTCGAACATGCGCTGTTCGATCAGGATGACCCGTCTTTCGATTCGTCTCAATCCCAAGGCGCACATAAATAAGGAGCGGACCGTCGTCTCAGTATTATGACCTCAGAGATCCCAGTCACCGACACGGATGAGGGCTTTGTCGTTCGCGATCCCGACGATATCGAAATTCGAATTCAAATCGACCCATCGGATCTGTAGTCTGAACGAACGCTGCTCCGATGGCTACCTTGTTCAGCATCGCAATATCCCATCCGAGGGGCTCGATACCACCGTCAACCCCCTGATCAGATAACAAGTGTGATGGTACCGGCTCGTTGCCGGAGTCCATCGTTTGTCCCAATGCACGTCACGGGTCGTATACCCCCGATCTCAGTCGGCAGGTGCTTCCCGTCCACTTAGTGGACTTCTGTACATTGAAGATAAATGTCGTTCTTGCGACCGGCACGAATCGAGAACTCGCAGACGTGATCAGCGAGTACTTCGCTGACCCGCTCTTCTGAAATGGAACGCAGAGCGTTTGACATACTACTGATTGCGTTGTCGATTCCACAGACCCTCTGCTGTCCGGAGCGCAGTCACAGTTTCCGTAACATCGTGAACTCGTACGATATCTGCGCCGCCCTTCGCAGCGACGAGGTGCGCAGCGAGACTCGGCCCAACTCGTTCATTAGAAGGCAAGTCGGAGAACTCCGTGGCAAACGACTTGCGCGACGCACCGACGAGTACCGGAAAGCTGAGGGCAGTAAACTCATCAGTTCGTGCGAGTAGTTCGAGGTCGCCTTCTGTGTCAGTTCCGAAGCCAATCCCCGGATCGAGGATGAGCTGGTCGTCAGAGACCCCGGCAGCACGAGCGCGCTCGACACGCTGTTCCAGACGTTCACAAACGTCAGCTACAATATCGTCAGTTTTCGGGCTGTATGTGTTATCGACGGGTAGATTGACCGCGTCCATAAGTACTGCTCTGCACTCGCGGCCGGCAACGAGTGACTGCATCTCGGGATCTTCAAGTCCGTTCTGGTCGTTGATTATGTCAGCGCCGGCATCAAGGGCCGCCTTAGCAACTTTCGGCTTGTACGTATCGACCGAAACCAACGCGTCGATATCAGAATTACTGGTGATCCGTTCGAGGATAGGGAGAATCCGTTCCTGCTCCTCTTGGACGGACACTGGGTCTGCCCCAGGTCGAGTACTCTCTCCTCCAATGTCGATGATGTCGGCACCTGCTTCATCGATTTTACGTGCGCGTTCGACTGCACTCTCGAGAGACGTGTAGCAACCACCGTCGGAGAACGAATCTGGAGTGACATTCAGGATACCCATGACTTGTGTCTGGTCTGTACTCTCAAGCGTTTGGCTCCGGCTCATATCCATACGTCGTCTGGTAGGTGAGATAAACCCTAGGACTTGCGAAGCAACGTCGGTGACTTGTTCAGTGTGATGTCTTCTCGCTTATCGCCATCTTCTACGGGTCATCCACGCGAACATTCATCTTCAGTGTCTCGTTGAGTTGTCTTCCCTATCATACCCAGTACAAGAGTTGTAGCGGTGCTAGTCAACAGCACCTTTCAAAACATTCGATAATATCGGAGTCGCAGTTGTGCATTATGAACACAATTAAGAAACACCCCAGAAACCAGCCATTACGAGTGGTTCGTTGGGTACTCTGCTCATAGAACTTGTACTGATTAGAGATGCCATGTAGACTACTGTCTTCTTCGAGTGTCAAATACTAACTCCGAGATATGCGGCTATGATGTCGAAATAAATCACAACAATAGGGATGTAATCTTCTATCCAGGTCACGAAACTGGGCCAGATCACCGGTTCAAAGTCATACAATATTCACAAGTACTGGCGACGCTCTCACATTTCAGATACTTCGTAAATGAAGGGATATACTGCCTCTCAGACTGCTTTCTGGATCAGAGATTCGGTTCGAGCGGATGACTTCGATATAATCGAAATCGGGGATACTCCCAAATAAGTGACTAAAAAATACATTACGAATATCGTTGGGACCAATAGTCTCCCAAAAGGTTCCAGAGCTAATCACATGTTGAGGTGAACTATGGGTGATGACTCGCGAGTGCGGAGGTGATAGTCCACCCCGACCGGTTGTTCACTGCTGCTTTCGTAGACAGTCTCCTCTCGTCCTCGGTTGGCTACAGTAAGATGTTCCTATTGCCAGTCTCTTCGGCTCGACCTTCGACTACCTACCGTCCGGCATGGAAGAGATCTGTCTGGTTGTCTGGCGTCACGAGAAACCAATTCCGCTAAGTTCGGCAGTGGACGCCGTACGATGACTTTTGTCTTCGAGAATGAGTTGAGCGAAAGATCACAAAACCTTCGCCCAGTATTCTCGTTGAAACACCATCTCTGGGCACATCTTCTGAAACACGCTCAGTAAGGCTCTGTAACGCTCACGTCAGCAGAGCTACTACCACGAACAGCTTCACGATTGCTGGGTCGCTTGTCTGGAACTTCTCCAACCCGTACTTCGATTCAACTCACGGAACAGTACTTCTCCTTTCCACTACACCACGTACAACGCCGCGACTTGCTCCGACGTGAACTCATCCGGCAGGTTCGTCATCTGCGGGAGATAGTCGTTAGTGTCCTCGTTTCGGTCACTGTCTCGACGCGGAACGCCATCGTCGCAGTCGGACGTTTCTCATCGTGGACGCTGCTTGAAGTCCACCAACCGAGTTTACTTGTTTATTTCGAGCGTACCTGTTTATATCGGAATTCGGAATCAAATCCACCGATTGCGTGCCTCGGCGACGACGTACAGTGAACCGGTGATTAGTACACAATCGTCGTCGTCGGCCAATTCGAGCGCGTGTTCGACCGCTATTTTCACTGTCTCGTTCCGTTCTATCCGGGGAGAGCTCGTCTCGAATGCACCAGCGAGCGTGTCGAATGACGCGGCTCGGCTCACATCCGGTCGACAGAGGTGAAGCACGTCCGATTCAGGGAGTATTGTCGCCATCTCCGAGTGGTCCTTCTCTTTCATTGCGCCGAACACGAGGTGTAGCTCATCGAATTCGTATCGATTGACGAGGTTAGCTAGTGCGGAGCACGCTGCCGGATTGTGCGCACCATCAAGGATTACCAATGGCTCCGTCGACAGCACCTCGAATCTCCCTGGCCAGTAAGCGTTGTGGAGGCCGTGTTCGATCGTCTTAGTATCGACGTTCGCCACTTGTCGGGCGAGCATTGCCGCAACGCCGGCGTTGGTCGCTTGATGTTGACCGATCAACGATAGGTTCGTCGTGACGTCCCAGTTCGGACCGATTATCGAAACGGTCGTTTCGTCGTTCGAGATCATTGGCTCCTCCTGTGTGATGATATCGGCTGCCGTGTCGCCCACAGTGACGACCGGCGTTTCGGCTCGGATCGCGTCGAGTGCGGAGCCGTCCGCACTCGTCACGAGCGGGGAGTCGCCCGGTGCGACTTGCGCTTTATCGCTGGCGATCTCTTCGACCGTCTCGCCAAGGACGTCGGTGTGTTCGAGACTGACGTTCGTGACGGCACTCGCCACCGGGTCGACGACACTCGTCGCGTCATGCCGCCCGCCGATTCCGACTTCGAGGACTGCAACGTCGACGTCTTCGCTACTAAAATGCTGCAACGCGAGGACGGTCAGAATCTCGAAGTACGTAGGGCAGTCACCGTCCTCGCGTAGCTGGGCGATGCACGGTTTGATCTCCTTAGCGAACGATCGGACGTGTGATTTTGGGATTTTCCGCCCGTTGACCCGGATCCGCTCACGAAAACCGTTCAGGTCCGGTGAGGTGTACAACCCGACATCGTGACCCGCTTCTCGCAGTACGCGTTCGAGCATTACCGCTGTACTCCCCTTCCCGTTTGATCCCGCTATCTGAACGCAGTTGACTCCCTCATGTGGATTGCCGAGGCCGGAAAGCATCTTAGCGGTCGTCTCCGTCCCGAGCTTCGGGCGAGAGCAATCTAGACTCTCTAGATAGTCGACCGCCTCATGATAGTCCATATCAAGTAGGTTCATCGGTATCGGTATTAATGTGTTTTTCTCCTCTATTACCCAAAATAACGTCCTGTGTCGGGACCCACGACACGGGACAGGAAACCGCTCACTCTCGCGATTGATCCTGACTTTAAGCTACTCAGCGGTGCGGTATCCGTCTATTAGTCTGTGGAACTGGAAGGTTCAGCGACGGACGGGTCAGAGCCTCGGACATTCC